>JANPIJ010000275.1:0-36065 GCA_031424955.1 Ferruginibacter sp.
AGGATCAGGCAAGCTACTAAAATGTTCGATTATACTGGCCATGGCTTTTTTCCGCAAAAACCAAATTATTAATTAATTCTCCAACATCTTTTAATCCACCGATGGGGATAACCTATAATATTTTAATGCGTCTGCCCTGCATCAGAAGTTGAAAAATACTTTTGATGCCTTTTTTTATTTTACTTTGCGATGTGCAATTTGAACAAATTATAGGACAAAAAGAGATCAAAGATCAAATGGTGCAGATGGTGCAGCATAACCGGCTAAGCCATGCATTGTTATTTTTGGGTAAAGAAGGAACCGGGTCACTATCCCTGGCGATGGCATTTGCCCAATATATCGTTTGCGAAAAGGTGAACGGTAAAATCAAAAAAGCAGTGGAACCTTCACTGTTTGGCGACCCTGAACCAATTGCCGGTCCTTCACCGGCCGATAACCTGGATTCCTGCGGCGTATGCAGCGCCTGTACCAAGGCCAGTCAACTGGTACATCCCGATATTCATTTTTCCTACCCGGTGATACCCCGAAAACCAAATGATAAACCTATCAGCACCGATTACATTGTAGAATGGCGGGAGTTTGTTTCGATTCATCCCTATGGCAATGTGTACGATTGGCTACAATTTATAGGTGCAGAAAACAAACAGGGTAACATTACTTCGGAAGAGTGTAATGACATTACCCGTAAAATAAGCTTAAAGAGTTTTGAGAGTGAATATAAAGTATTGGTAATATGGATGCCCGAATACCTGACCAAGAATGGCAACAAACTCCTGAAACTGATAGAGGAGCCGCCGCCCAATACCCTGTTTTTATTAGTGGCCGAAAATGAAGACCTGATTTTACCTACTATATTATCAAGGACTCAATTGGTTAAAATTCCTGCGCTCTCCAACCTGGAAGTGGAATCTGCCCTGGAACTGAAATCAGGGGTGCCTGTAGAAAAAGCACAACAAATAGCGGCTCTCAGCGAAGGTAATTACCGGGAAGCCCTGCAATTATTGCAGCATGTAGAAGACGACTGGCAGGCAACACTGAGGGAATGGCTCAACCTTATTTCCAAAAAGAACCTGGCGGGTCAGGTAAAATGGGTAGATGATATGAGCAAGCAGGGCAGGGAAAGGCAAAAACAATTCCTGAAATATTTTACGCATTTACTGGAACAATCGGTGAGGCTAAGTGTGGTGGATGAAGATACAGCAGCATCTTTTTTCATTGCGGCCAATGAAAGAGACTTCGCACTCCGGCTAAACAAGCTGTGCAATATCAACCAACAGGAGGCAATTGTAAATGAATTGGATAAAGCCAGTTACTATATTGAACGCAACGCCAACGGTAAAATGCTCTTTCATGCACTCTCCATTAAGTTGTATCATATAATTAGCAACAATTCGCTAATTTTGGTGAATTGAGGATAAATGGTTCTGGGATTGAGGTTAGGAGTTGGTGTTTGCTTTATGGAACGTCTGTCTCCGCTATATTAATATTATTGTGTAGTCTATCTCCGGCTTTTATGGGGAATATTTATACCAAACGTTCATTGAACAGGTTTAGCCATCTGTCCGGTAAATGTTGTATAAAGACCAATACGCTTCACGGCTTGGTAAAGCTGAAATTCATTGGAGTGTAGCAGGTTTTCCCGGAGGGATTCGAAACCAATGATGTTGAATATTGAGATATAGCCGGGTAAATAATTTCCTGACGCAAATTGCTGGTTATTTCTAAACCCGTTACTCCCACCGGTCGCATTTTCCTGAAAAAAATATTTTTTACTTTTTTAATTACGCTAAATATGGCATGTGGAAGTTGTGGAACTGGCAGTACCCCGGGGGGATGTCAAAGTCATGGTAGTTGCGCAAGCGGTAGCTGCAATAGGATGAATGTACATGACTGGCTGGCCAATCTTCCTTTTAGCGACCCGGAGAGTGGTTGCAGAATTGTGGAAGTTAGTTTTAATAATGGCAGCCGGAAAGACTATTTTAAAAATACCACTACCCATTTTTTTGAAAAAGGGGATATGATTGCTGTGGAAGGCGTGAGCGGGTTTGATGTAGGTAGCATAAACATGACCGGTGAACTGGTTCGTTTGCAACTGAAAAAAAATAATATCAAAGAAGAAAGCCAGGACATAAAGAAAATTTTACGAAGGGCCAACGAAACAGATTTAAGCAAGCTGAGGGAAACCAAAGCCAGGGAAAAAGATGTGATGATAAGAAGCAGGGCGATTGCCAGGCAATTGAACCTGGAAATGAAAGTGGCAGAAGTGGAAATACAGGCGGATGGACGAAAGGCAACCTTCTTTTACATTGCAGACGACAGGGTTGATTTTAGGGAATTAATAAAAATATACGCCGGCGAATTTAAAGTGAAGGTGGAAATGAAGCAGATTGGCGCAAGGCAGGAAGCGGGCAAGGTAGGCGGTATTGGCAGTTGTGGCAGGGAACTTTGCTGCAGTACCTGGCTCACCGATTTTAAAAGTGTAAATACCAATGCGGCCCGTTACCAAAATTTAAGCATCAACCAAACCAAGTTGAGTGGCCAGTGTGGAAGGTTGAAATGCTGCCTCAATTATGAATTGGATACCTACCTGGATGCTCTTCAGAATTTCCCCGATGATTGTGATATGATTGAAGTTGCCCGGAACCGTGCTTTTTTGGTAAAAAAAGACATTTTCCGTAACCTGATGTGGTACACGATGCCCGATAGTAATAAGCAATACCCGCTAACGATAGAAAGTGTTTTAAAGATAAAGGCACTCAACCGGCAGGGCATAAAGCCGGATGAACTGGAAACAGTAGAAGTGGTCAGTAAAAAACCGGTGGAGATTGAGCCCACTTACGTAGATGTGGTAGGGCAAATAAGCTTAAAGAGCCTGGAAAAAACCAGCCGGAAAAGAAGGGATAACGAAAGAGGCCAGCAACCGCAGGGACGTTCACAAGGCAACCGGCCAGCAGGTAACGAGCAAAGAGGAAATGCACAGCAGGCCGGTAATAATCAAAACAGGGGACAACAACGCCCACCACAGCCGGGACAACAGCGGCCACCACAAAACAGGGGAACACAGGGTGGGCCGCAAAACAGGGATGGACAAAATCAACAACGGCCTCCTCAAACCAGGGAAGGACAGCAAGGGCAGCAGCGCACGAATCAGCCAGCAGGTAACAGGCAGGGGCAGCAAAACCGGCAGCCTCAAAGACCACCGCAGAATAACCGGGGCAACCAACCCGCCCGGCCCAAACAGGGACCTGGAAATAATGAAGAAAAAAAAATAACCAATTAATAAAAAATAAACGTCGGGTTTTACACCTGGCGTTTTTATTTTTGCACAATTATTTTCTGCATGTCGATCATCGTTAGCAATCTTTCAAAAATGTATGGCACTCAAAAAGCCGTCGACAATATTTCATTTTCGATCAGTAAGGGTGAGATCGTAGGCTTTTTAGGTCCTAACGGAGCAGGTAAAAGTACTACCATGAAAATGATCACAGGTTACCTGGAAGCAGATGGGGGATCAGCAGAAGTTTCGGGTGATAAAGTATCTGTGAACGGTTTAACTACCAAGAAAAAAATAGGTTACCTGCCGGAAGCCAATCCTCTTTATTTTGATATGTATGTAAGAGAATACCTGGAATTCATTTCAAATATTCATGAGTTAAAAAATGCGAAGCAGGCGATACAACATGTAATAGAAATAACTGGGTTATCTTTAGAAGCCAACAAACAGATCGGCCAATTGAGCAAGGGATATAAGCAACGGGTAGGGTTGGCTGCAGCATTAATTCATAACCCGGAAGTACTGATACTGGATGAACCAACATCCGGCCTTGACCCTAACCAGATAGCAGAAATAAGAGATGTAATAAAAAAGCTTGGGAAAGATAAAACGGTTTTATTCTCATCACATATTTTACAGGAAGTACAAGCTATCTGCGACCGGGTGATCATCATAAGTAAGGGGAAAATTGTTGCGGATGATAAGCTGAGTAATCTGCAAAATGAAAGCAATGACCAGTTTGTAGTAATGGTGGCATTCAAAGAAAAGATAGATGCAGAATTATTGAAAAACCTGGACAACGTTACCCGGGTGGAGCTAAGGCAGCCTTTGCAGGTAGGATCAGAAAACCTCGAGGGGTACGATTTTAAATTACAAACTACCAATGCGGATAATGTAAGAAGGCAGTTATTGGAATTGAGTTTGAAAAACAACCTGAACATTGTTTCTTTGCAAAGTGAAAATAATAGCCTGGAAGATATCTTTAGAAGTTTAACTGCCGTTAACGAATAATATATAATTTAACCAATAAAAATAAACAATCATGAGTTACATTGCAAGCATTTATGCTCGTCAGATTTTGGATAGCCGCGGCAATCCTACAGTAGAAGTAGATGTATTAACAGAAAATGAAAACCTCGGCCGTGCAGCGGTACCAAGCGGAGCCAGCACCGGTATTCACGAGGCGATGGAATTAAGAGACAACAATAAGAAATTATACGGAGGCAAAAGCGTATTGAAGGCCGTTAATAACGTAAACACCACAATCGCGGAAAACCTGGTTGGCTGGGATATTTCAGACCAAACAGGCATTGACGCAATGATGATAGCTTTAGATGGCACTGCCAACAAAAGTAAATTAGGTGCCAATGGTATGCTTGCGGTAAGTCTTGCTGTAGCAAAAGCGGCAGCACTGGAAGCTAACCTGCCTTTATATCGTTATATCGGTGGTACCAATGCAACCATTTTGCCCATACCCATGATGAACATTCTGAACGGTGGGGCACATGCTGATAACAAAATCGATTTCCAGGAATTTATGATCATGCCGATTGGCGCTTCCACTTTCAGCCAGGGGCTGCAATGGGGCGTAGATATTTTTCACGCACTGAAAGTAGTATTAAAAAAGAAGGGATTTAGCACCAATGTGGGTGATGAAGGTGGTTTTGCTCCAAATATCCAGAGCAATGAGGAAGCGATTGAAACCGTATTAACCGCAATACAGGCAGCAGGATATAAAACCGGCAGCCAGATCATGATTGCAATGGATGCCGCCAACAGCGAATTGTGGAATGCCAAAGAAAAGAAATACATTTTTCATAAGAGTGATGGAAAGAAGATGACCAGTGAAGAATTGGTAAATTATTGGGCAAGCTGGGTAAAGCAATATCCGATCTGCTCTATTGAAGATGGAATGGCGGAAGATGACTGGAAGGGTTGGAAAATGCTGACAGAAGCCGTAGGTAGCAAATGCCAGTTGGTAGGTGATGATTTGTTTGTTACCAACGTTACCCGTTTGGAAAGAGGGATTAATGAAAGTATTGCAAATGGGTTATTGGTAAAAGTAAACCAGATTGGAACTTTAACAGAAACGATTAACGCCGTAAGTATGGCTCAGCAGGCAGGCTACAACACCATTATGAGTCATCGCAGCGGTGAAACGGAGGATACAACCATCGCAGACCTTGCAGTAGCCTTAAATTGCGGACAGATTAAGACAGGTTCAGCAAGTCGTACTGACCGAATTGCCAAATACAACCAGTTGATCCGTATTGAAGAAATGCTGGGAGATAGTGCGATTTATCCAAAAGGAAAGATTAAATTTGGTAAATAGGCTTTAAGTTGACGGTTAATTGTTCATAGTTGGTAGTAAAAATTTGCTAAAAACTATGAACAATTTCCTTAAGCAATAAACCGTTAATTAATAACAATGAACCTTTTTCATAGAATAATATCCATTTTTAAAAATAAATATCTGCTGGCAGGGAGTTTTTTCCTGGTGTGGATGTTTTTCTTTAATGAGAAGGATCTTATCTCAGAATTTAAACGAAAAGACAAATTAAAAGCGTTACAAAAAAGCGAACAACAGTTAAGCGAAACTATAAAGGATACGAAGCAGGAGCTAAGCCAGTTAAAAACGAATGCCCAAACTATTGAGAAATATGCGAGGGAAAAGTATTTAATGAAGAAAGATAATGAGGATTTGTTCATTATATCGTCGGGAGAAACTAACAAATAATTCACATATCTATACAATAATCAACCCCTTAGGTCGTTTATAGAACAGGATTTGAATAATATTTTTTAAACAAGCAACTAAAATTGCCTATGCACAGCTTTACACAGGAAGATCTTGTACAATATTTGTACAACGAAACTTCCCTAGAAAAATCAGCCGTTTTGAAGGCTGCACTGGAAACCGATTGGATTCTGCGTGAAAAGTACGATGCGATTTCTTCGGCTATCAATAGCCTTGAAAAGCTGACACTTTCTCCACGACAAAGTGCGGTAGATAATATTTTAAACTATGCAGAAAGGTCAGTTACAGAACTTTCTACAGAACTTTAAAACCACTTTTCGGTATTTAATGTACTTTCGTCCCGCAAAATACGGGGCGATTTTTTTATGACCAAAGTTCAACGTTACCAATATGTTATTGATTATTTTTTAACCAATGTTCCTGTAGCTGAAACAGAACTGATCTACGATAATCCTTATCAGTTACTGGTTGCAGTAATCCTTTCCGCCCAATGCACAGATAAAAGGGTAAATCTTACAACTCCGGCACTTTTTAATAAATTTCCCGATCCTGAAAGCCTAAGCAAGGCTCAGCCGGAGGAAGTTTTTGCACTAATCAAAAGTATTTCTTACCCAAATAATAAGGCAAAGCACCTGGTTGGAATGGCCTCCATGCTAATGCAGAAATATTCGGGCAAAGTGCCCATGACGGTGGATGAGCTGGTTGAGTTGCCGGGTGTGGGCAGAAAAACGGCCAATGTAATTACCTCCGTAATAGATAGCCAGCCCAATATGGCGGTGGATACACATGTGTTCAGGGTAAGTGCACGCATAGGGCTTACTTCCAATGCAAAAACTCCGTTAGCAACAGAAAAGCAACTTATTAGCTATATCCCTGCAATATATGTCCATAAAGCGCATCATTGGTTAATACTTCATGGCAGGTATGTTTGTACGGCACGAAATCCAAAATGCAGCGAATGTGGTATAAAGGATGCCTGTAAATATTTTAACCGGATGCAAAAACTTAAAATTTAATTGGCGATAATTCGTTTAATTTTAATTAACATGTATCTTATAAAGCATTGAAGATATTAGCAGAAATGAATAACCCCTGTTTCATACAAAAAATCGTGCTGGTGCTAACTATACCGGTAATGTTGCTCGCTTTTCAACAAAAAGCGACTGCTCAATTCTATTTTTACAATAACGATTACTACGATACCCCCCTGATGTTTGAAGTAGGAGGCTCTGTAGGCCTGATGAATTGTTTAACCGATGTAGGTGGTACACGTGGCAATGGCAGACCTTTTTTAAGGGACCTTACCATAGGTAATAACCAGTTAAATGGAAGTATATATTTGAGCGCCTTATATAAGTATGCGATTGGATTAAGATTGGAAGGCACCGTTGGAAGGGTAAAGGCATACGATAGTATTTCATTGAAATCGGTTTCTGAAGGCAGATATGAGCGTAATTTATCATTCAGAAGCAAAATCAATGAGGTATCGCTTGTGGCGGAGTTTCATATACTGTTTATTTTGAAAAGCTACCTGTTTGAAGATGACTTACAAATAGATGATGAACCACCGCGGTTATCACCCTATATCGCTGGAGGGGTTGGATATTTTTCATTCAATCCACAGGCTAAACTAAATAACAACTGGATTGATCTGCAACCATTGAGTACCGAAGGGCAGGGCTTTACGGAGTACCCTGCCAGGAAAGTATATAAACTTTCGCAAATCAATTTTCCCGTAGGCGCCGGTTTAAAGTATGAACTTTCGCCGATGATTAATGTGCGCATGGAATTATTGCACCGCATTTTAAAAACGGATTATTTGGATGATTTGAGTACCCGTTATATCAATCCAAATTTATTCCCCAAATACTTTTCGGGTAACCAATTAAACAATGCAATAGCTTTAAACGATCGAAGAAGTAAAACCAATCCTGAATACCCCATCAACCCCAATGGCGGCCAGCTTCGGGGTAACCCAAAAAATAAGGATAGCTACTTTTCCTTTAACTTAAAAGTAGGAATGACATTTGGAAGAGAAAAAATAAGAAGGTCAGGTCCGCAAAGATTCTAAACCATGTGAGTTCCCCGTTAAATTACCAGCGTCCTCAAATTATCAATAACTCATAAAAATTGAATGTTCTTACCGGGACATATTTTTGTAACCCTGTTAAAACAAAAAAGGTGCTGATAAATTCAGCACCTTTTTTATTTTATGATTGCATGCCAGGGAAAGCTATAGCATCTTTTTTATTTCTTCTATCAACTCTCCTTTTGTAATGGCAATACCCATTATTTTATTATAAGGTTTGGCATCTACAAAATACACATCCCGTATGATTTTTACCAGTTGGCCATTGTTGATTTCCGGTACCAATACATGGTCAAAATTCTTCAATATATCTCCCAGGTTTTTGGGGAAGGGCCGTATATACCGTAAGTGGGCATGTGATACCAAATGTCCTTCATTTTGTAATTCCTTACAGGCACTTTTAATAGCGCCGTAAGTGCTTCCCCAACCCAGTACCAACACTTTTCCTTTTTCAGCACCGCTATCCAGTTTTTGCTCCGGAATATAATTGGCTATCAGGTCTACTTTTTTTTGCCTGGTCTTCACCATATACTGGTGATTGTCCGAATCGTAACTGATATTGCCTGTAACGTCCTGTTTTTCCAAGCCACCTACCCTGTGCTCAAGCCCTTTGGTTCCGGGGATCGCCCATGGGCGTACCAATTTATCGTCTCTTTTGTAGGGTTGAAATTTGCCGTTTTCATCCAGGTCCGAAGCTATATTCTGCGAAGCAAAAGATACTTTTATTTCTGCCAGGTCATTTGACGTTGGAAACTTCCACGGTTCGGCACCGTTGGCAATATAGCCATCGCTTAAAAATATAACAGGCGTCATATGCTGAACACTGATACGCACCGCTTCGTAGATCGCACTAAAACAATCACTGGGTGTAGATGCGGCGATTACCGGCATCGGGCACTCACCATTGCGTCCATAATATGCCTGCATCAAATCACTTTGTTCGGTTTTGGTGGGCAAACCTGTACTGGGGCCGCCCCTTTGTACATTGATGATCACCAGCGGAATCTCCAGCATCACCGCCAAACCCATGGCTTCTGCTTTTAATGCCATACCGGGGCCACTGGTGGTGGTTACACCCAAACTCCCGCCATACGCGGCGCCAATGGATGAAGTGATAGCAGCAATCTCATCTTCTGCCTGGAATGTTTTTATTCCAAAGTTTTTATACTTGCTTAATTCGTGTAAAATATCGCTTGCCGGCGTGATAGGATAACTGCCTAAAAATAATTGTAGCCCGCTCTTTTGAGAAGCTGCAATTAAACCATATGATAAAGCCTGGTTTCCCATGATGGAGCGGTACATCCCCGGTTCCATCTTCGCTTTTTCAACGGTATATCTTGTGGTAAAAGTTTCAGTGGTATCACCATAGTTATATCCTGCCTGTAAGGCCTTTATATTACTTTCAAAAATCTCCGGTTTCTTGCCGAATTTCTCCTTAATGAACTGGATCGTATTATCCATTTCGCGGTTGTACATCCAATATAAAAAGCCAAGGACAAACATGTTTTTTGCCCGGTCCTTTTCCTTCATCCCCATGGTGAAATCTTTTAACGCTTCCCTGGTCATTTTGGTAACGTCAATCTTTATCAGCTCATAAGTATCCAGGCTGTTATCTTCCAGTGGGTTAACTCCTTCCGCATAATTTGCCAGCCGTAGATTCCGTGCATCAAAACCTTCTATGTTGGCTATGATAACGCCACCTGGTTTTAATCCTTTTAAATTTACTTTTAACGCCGCCGCATTCATCGCTACCAATACATCGCAGGTATCACCGGGTGTAAAAATACGGTCGCTGCTAAAACGCAACTGGTAACCACTCACACCTGGAAGTGTGCCTATCGGGGCTCTTATTTCGGCTGGAAAATCAGGGAACGTGGCGAGGTCGATGCCAAGTAAGGCGGTATTGTTGGTAAACTGGCTGCCGGTCAACTGCATACCGTCTCCACTATCACCTGCAAATTTTATTACTACTTCTTTTAAAACCTGTTCTTTAATACTCATATGGTCAATCATTAGAAATTACTGCAAGGTACGTTGAATTTATTTTTTATTTGCATTGGGTAAAAACTTTGTACGTCATGTGCAAACACATTTGTAAGGAACGTTATTTCCGGTTAAAAATTTTACAGGCAACCGGATAAACCTGTTATTTGGTTAGATAGAATTTATGCCGGCGGTTGTCTGAATTACATTTATCTCCGTATCTCAATTTTCCCGTTTTCCGGGGCTAACGCCATTTACAAAATCATTAACAAGCAATAGTTGCAAAGCAATCACCGGTGCATATATCTTCATGATTCAAAACTTTTCCCCAAACATTTATGGACCCCGACACTGAAGCTGAGCAAGCCGCTTCTAAAATTTTAAAATCAACTTTTATAACAGTTGTTTTTACTGCCTGCCATAGTTTTCAAACAGAAACCTCCACGGCTGTTTCCACCATACAGTTTTCATTACCCGACTCCACTTCAAAAAAGGGAACTGAACCTTTACATCCTAAAAAAAAGAAAAAGAAAACAATCTACCTTACTTTTGATGATGGTCCCAATAAGGGCACTCAAAAAGTAATGCACATTGCGGCAAGAGAGGAAGTAAACATTACCATGTTTATAGTTGGAGAACATGTTTACAGCAGCAAAGAACAAACAGCTACTTACGACAGCCTGGTACAATGCGGCTTTGTTGAATTAGACAACCATAGTTACACGCATGCCCATAACAGGTATGAAAAGTTTTATTCCCAGCCAGATTCAGTAGTAAAGGATTTTAGGCGTTGTGCGGATAGTTTAAGCATAACCACCAATATCATCCGAACACCGGGCAGAAATATTTGGCGTACAAATAACATCACTGTTACGGATATAAAGAGCAGCCTGACTGCTGCGGATAGTTTACAGAAAGCCGGATTTACTGTTATTGGCTGGGACCTGGAGTGGCATTATGACAAACAATTGAATCTGAAAAACACAGATGATGATTTATTGCGTGAATTGGATAGCCTTTTTATCCAATGCAAAACAAAAACACCGGATCACCTGGTATTGCTGGCCCACGACCAGGTGTACGCAGATCCTTCAGATTCCATGACCCTGCATGGGTTTATAAAGAAATTAAAAATCACGGATGAATATAATTTTGAAGTAATTTCAAAGTACCCGGGGTTAAAAATTAACATCGCTGTAAAATAATTTTGGAAGCCGCTACATTGAAATGAATTATTTTTGAATCTTAAAAAATTATAGATATGGACTTATTCAAATCTGGAAACCCTACGCTTTCAGAAAAAGCATTTAAGCAAACCGGGTATATTGATTACAACAATTCAATGACGGTAAGAGGTACGTTAAACAAATTTGGTTTTATGTTTTTAATGCTGATGGGTACAGCTTATTATTCCTGGAAAGAATTCGCAACCGGTGGTGATGTGCAACCGTTGATTTGGGGTGGCGCAATAGGTGGTTTGGTAGTAGCCCTGGTGATCATGTTTAAAAAAGAATGGTCTCCCTACCTCGCTCCATTGTACGCATTGCTGGAAGGGTTGTTCATTGGCGCTATTTCTGCATATTACAACGAGGCATTTGCGGCGAAGATGCCCAATATCATCATGAATGCAGTGGGGCTTACATTTGGTACGGCTATCGCAATGTATCTTTTGTATAGCTTCAAAATAATCCGGGCAACTGAAAAATTTAAATCCATCATTTTTACCGCCACAGCAGGGATCGCTATCTTTTATCTAATTTCAATGGTGCTGAGAATGTTTGGCATACAAATGGCATTTTTACATGAAGGCTCGCTGATGGGAATCGGTTTTTCGTTGGTTGTGGTAACTATTGCAGCGCTCAACCTTATCCTGGATTTTGATATGATGGAACAGGGTGCTGCTGCCGGCGCTCCAAAATACATGGAATGGTATGGGGCATTTGGCTTGATGGTAACCATTGTTTGGTTATACCTGGAGATACTTCGGTTGTTATCAAAATTGAGTAGCAGGAAATAAATTCGTGAATGGGCAATGGTGAATGGTGAAACCTTCGCGGTTTGGTATGCTCGGCCCAATATATATGTTAAAAGGTTGTTCCGGTTAAATGGGGCAACCTTTTTATTTTGAGCCCCTGTTATATTAACTATTGAAAAATAAATAACTCAAGTTACAGATTCAGGCATTGTAAATTTATCAATCCTGGTAATGTCCTTTTAACGAATGAACAACAATCCGGTTAGTTTCTACCTTATAAACAATTCGATGTTCCAGGTTAATCCTTGTGCTCCAATAACCTTTATAGTTTGTCTTTAAACCTTCTGGTTGGCCGATCCCTTCGAATGGTGTCCTGCAACAATTTTCTAAAATTGCATGAATTTTTTGAGAGCCTTTAGATCGTTCTGAACCCACCAGCCAATATCAGCCCAGGCTTTGGGCATAAATACAAGTTCATGCATTGATCATTGCTTTAAGCTCTTTCAAATTAACGGGTGTTGGTTTTAATTTTGCCTTTTCATAATCTGCTATGCTTTTTAAAATTTCAGGATTGGTAATTTCATTAGGTGCAATTGCTTTTGCTTTCTTAATAAAAGAAACATTTTTAAAGAACTCCATTGCAAATGCGAGTTTGCTATCATTGATATCTACTACAATTTTCATTTCATTATTTTTTTTCATTTCAAATTTATTAAAATAATTATCCCTCAGCAAATGTTGTTTCTTGCAACCAGATGGATTTTTTATTTCAACCCCTCTATCAACTCCTTCACTTTATTTTTTATAAAATCCCGCACTTCATTAAACTGTTGCGGTTCCATGTGTTTGGGATCTGGTATTTGCCAGTCAATAAAATGTTTGGCCGGCATCCAGGGGCAGGCATCTCCGCAACCCATTGTTACTACTGCATCAAAGGGTGCGAATGCTTTTACTTCATCCAAACTTTTACTATCGTGGGTGCTTAAGTCGTAGCCGAGTTCTTTCATTGCTGCAATGGCTTTCGGATTTACGATGCCACTGGGCTTACTGCCTGCGCTGTAAGCTTCTATATTTTCACCACCCAGCATTTTGGCAAATGCCTGGCTCATTTGAGAGCGGTTGCTGTTTTCGATACAAACAAAAAGTAGTTTCTTTGGTGGCATTTTGGCTGATGTGTTGGAGGGGTTCATAAAAAGATTATTGATTGTTGTTTTTAAATGGATAGTTCATATAAGGCTGTCAGTTTTGTCAGTTGCTTTATGATTGGCTGATGATCTGTACATTTTTATAAAATACCTTTGTTTAAAGCGACGGCTTCAGGTAGTATTTTTTTCTAAGCCAGAATGCAACATTCACGAGGGCAATTAGCGCCGGTACTTCCACCAACGGGCCGATAACACCTGCGAACGCCTGTCCGCTATTGATGCCAAATACACCAATTGCCACCGCTATTGCCAGTTCGAAATTGTTACCCGCGGCTGTAAATGCTATGGAAGCATTGGTTGAATAACCGGCTCCCATTTTCTTACCAATAAAAAAGCTGACTATAAACATTATGATGAAGTAGATCACCAATGGAACGGCTATCCTGATTACATCAAAGGGGATGCTGACAATTAATTCGCCTTTAAGGCTGAACATTATCACGATCGTAAAAAGCAATGCTATCAATGTAATGGGGGAAACAAAAGGAATAAACTTATTTTGATACCAATCTTCCCCTTTTGCTTTTAATAAAAAAAAGCGGGTTAAAAAACCTGCAGCAAAAGGAATACCCAGGTATATGGCTACACTCTTAGCGATTTGCCCGATGCTGATATCAACAACAGACCCGGCGATACCAAACAATGGCGGAAGTACCGTTATAAAAACATAAGCATATACACTGTATAATAATACCTGGAAGATGCTGTTGAGTGCAACCAATCCTGCAGCATACTCACGGCTGCCTTCTGCCAGTTCATTCCACACAATTACCATGGCTATGCAGCGGGCAAGGCCAATCAGAATTAATCCAATCATATATTCGGGATATCCATGCAGGAAAACAATGGCCAAAGTGAACATGAGAATTGGACCAATTAGCCAGTTAAGCAATAAAGAAACGCCAAGCACTTTGGTATTTTTAAATACTTCTTTCAGTTGGTCGTATCTAACTTTTGTGAATGGCGGATACATCATCAGGATTAACCCAATTGCTAAAGGAACATTGGTAGTTCCGGTAGAAAATGAATTGATAAAGCCGGATGAAGAAGGGAAAAAATAGCCAATAGCCACGCCAACAGCCATGGCCATAAATATCCACAACGTGAGATAGCGATCTAAGAAGCCAAGCTTTTTTCTTTCATGCGCAGGGGCACAATTATTTGCGGACATTATTTGCAGGTTAAAATATGAGGAGGTTGCTTCGGGAATAGGTTCTTTATTGAATTCTTTTCTTCATCAGCACTGCAGAAGATGGACATAATGATAAAAATTCCGCTGACTGCTTTACCGGTCCGGGCGCTGCGTCTCTTTCAATTGCGCAATATCCCAGCTTATCAAAGAAAGGTTTTGCAGTAGTGGTAAGCAGGTACATACATTCAATCCCACTTTCCATTGCGTATTTTTCTATTGCAGTATGGATGATTTTCCCGTACCCCTTTCCCTGCTCTGCTTTGACAACGCTCACACTGCGGAGTAATGCACAGTCTTCAAAAATTTCTAACCCGGCAGTGCCCAGTAATTTATTGTCCTCCACCAGTAGGTAAAGCAGTTTGTCTTCGTCCAGATCTGAAGTCGGTAAATGATGTTGTTCTAATAAAGCAATTGCCCGGTTTCTTTCCTGTTCCGTTACGGCAATTTTCAACGTGATATTATTTAATATTTGCTGTTCCATTATTTTCAATTGATAAAATGATAAAGAATTGTAAAGCCGGCTTTACCCTGGCTTGCTGCTGATTTGTGGTAGCAGCTTCCGCCACAGTTGTCCCGGCACCCATATCTGATGTGGCGGCCGGGTACTGTTATTCGATATCGCTTAGCTGAATTTTAAAGTTGACATTTATTTTTTACATGGTCAGACCGGGACGGCCGGACCATGTAAAAAAATAAATTAACAGCATCCGTTGCCGGGCTCGCAGCAGTTCCTTTCATCCTTAGCCGGCTTTTCTGCATATACAGTAATGCTGGTAATTTTTGTGGTACTGTTTTTATAGTCCGCAATTTCCTGCGCAGTTAAATAGTTAGCTAAAATATCATCGGGTATGGCAATGGCCTTATCTTTTTGAAGGGTGATATTTTTAAAACCGGCGGCTTCTATTATTTCGAGGTAAACCTGTTTTTGAATAGCTCCTGAAACACAACCTGCATACAATTCTGCTACTTCTTTCCACCTGGCTGGCAACGCGCCTTCCAATACAATATCGGATATGGAGAAATGTCCGCCAGGTTTGAGTACCCTGAAAATTTCACTGATTACTTTATGTTTGTTGGGTACCAGGTTCAAAACGCAGTTACTGACAATCACGTTTGCATAATTGCTGGTTACGGGCATGTCATCAATATCACCAAGGCGAAATTCTACGTTGTTCAATCCTAATTTTTCAGCATTCGCCCTTGCCTTTGCAATCATTGGTTCGGTAAAATCAATACCAATTACTTTGCCTTTTTCCCCAACAAACCTCCTGGCAATAAAGGCATCATTACCGGCGCCGCTGCCAAGATCAATCACGGTGTCGCCCTCTTTAATTTTAGCGAATTCGGTGGGTAGCCCACATCCCAATCCAAGGTCTGCATCAGGGTTGTAGCCTTCCAGCTTGCTGTAGTCATCGGCCATAATATTGTACACTTCATCTCCGCAGCAGGATGAGGTAGCGCCACAACAGGAAGTGGCATTTTTGGTTTGGCTTTGTTCAGCGATGGCAGCATACTTCTCTTTTACGAGTTCCTTAATTTGTGTGTCGTTATTCATGATCATATGGTTTGTGCTTTACAGCGTACTGTATCAGCGGTTTAATAATAGATGTTGCGTGGTTTAATGGATTCCCTAATTAACAACAGGCTTTTTTATTTTGGGTTTTCAGGTTATTAAACAAAAAGCTAAACTCCTTCATAAAGAGTTCAAAAGCCTTCCAGTTAATGCAGTAGCAACTGCGTGGGCCATCAATAGTGCCGTCTATTAACCCCGCATTTTTAAGCTCTTTTAAATGTTGGGAAACAGTAGACTGTGCCAATGGAAGTATATCCACTATTTCGCCGCAGATGCATTCATTTCGCTCTGCCAATACTTTCAGTATTGCAATCCGGGCCGGGTGTGCCAGGGCTTTGGCAAACTCTGCAAGATCTTGTTCCTTTTGGGTAAATGCTTCTTTTTTATGAATGGCCATTTTATTAAATCTTATATCGCAAATATACGATTAAAGAAAATTGATTTCCAAACATTTTTAAAAAAAATAAAGCACCAGGGTAACCAGTGCTTTATTTTAAACTTTCCCAAAAAAATTATTAGCAGGAATAGTAAATTGTAATTATACTATAATATCCCATTGGACTTTGCCCATTCACCATTCACCACTCACCATTGCTCATTGCCTTTTCTGCCTATTCCCTACCATCCAATAAATTACCTATTCCGCCCAATATACTACCTTCTTCTTTACGTTTGTAAGTGCCATACTGCATAATTCTACCGGCGAGCCTGCTGATGGGTAAAGATTGTAACCATACTGTACCAGGCCCTCTTAATACTGCAAAAAATAGTCCTTCTCCACCAAACATAAAGTTTTTTATTCCTCTCACCATTTCAATGTCAAAATCAACATTGGCAGTATAGGCAACAATACAACCGGTATCCACCTTCAAAATTTCACCGGCCATTAATTCTCTTTGTACCACAAATCCACCTGCATGGGCGAAGGCAAGGCCATCACCTTCCAGCTTTTGCATAATAAAACCTTCGCCACCAAAAATGCCGGTGCCCAACTTTCTTTGAAATTCAATACCAATACTCACACCTTTTGCCGCACACAAGAACGCATCTTTTTGAGCAATGATCTTTCCTCCCAATTCTTTTAAATCAAATACAATAATCTTACCTGTATAAGGTGACGCGAAACTTACTTTCTTTTTGCCCTGGCCGGTATTGGTAAAAGCTGTCATAAATAAACTTTCACCCACCAGCAGCCTCTTGCCCGCACTCATCAATTTTCCTAATATCCCACTGGTTTGTTGTTGCTGGCTACCATCACCAAAAATGGTTTGCATTTCTATTCCGTTATCCATCATCATAAAGGCGCCGCTTTCTGCAATGGCCGTTTCATTCGGGTCTAATTCAATTTCAACAAACTGGAGTTCTTCTCCATGAATTTTGTAATCTATTTCGTGATTTGTACGCATGATTTTATTTTTTTGTGAAGATAATAGCTAGGCCATTAATTTTTTTAAAAAAATACATTAACGGCAAGCCCATTTGTTTGATGAGAATCGGGCAATTTTAATTGTTATGGTTTGAGTTAGGAACTCCTTTCCTGCTCATTGGCAAATCCGTCCATCGATTTAAATTTGGTTTGACGTATTGATTTGTGATCCGATATCTATTGGATGGTGAATGGTGAATAGATATCGATGAATGCAGACTATTCCTATTTTGCCCATTCACCATACACCAATGGGCCTAACTTAACACTAATTGCCTAACCCCTGAAAATGCAATATCAGGCCAGCAATTGCAACACAGAACTTTTACGGCGCCGGCTTATTTTTATTTGTTCGCCATTTAACAATGTTAGGACGTTATTATCAGCGGATATATCAGCAATAAACTTCCTGTTTACAATATGCCCTTTGTGAATCCTGTAAAATACATCACCGGCTAATTTATCTTCAAACCAATGCAGTACTTTGGCAACCGTCAACGGGCGTGCATTCACTAAATACAACTTACTATAGTTGCTGCTTGCTTCTATCCGTATTATATTATTGGCGATGATTATCTGTGTGCCGTTTTGGGTATGAATTAATACTTGTGTCATAATAGCTAATTTTTTCTTAGTGTTGATTGCATCTTTTAAAATGGTAAGAGGAATGAATTTTTATACTATTTATATTAAGCTTAAGCCGGGTATTCGTTCAGTTCACGACACTATATTTCAAATGGAAGCTATCTGAAAACGCAACTAAGCGGCTAATGGAAACGACTCTTCCTATCTTACCAGCAATACATTTCCCTTCATCTCTATCCCTTTTCCGTTGCGGTCTTTTCCTTTTAGAATCCATATATAATTTCCTACCGCTTGAGGCTTGCCCCTGAACATTCCATCCCAGCCTTTCATCCACTGGTTGGTTTCAAATACCAGTTCGCCATAGCGATTGTATATCCTGAACAATTCTGTAGATGCAATGCCCACCGGTATTGGGCGAAACAAATCATTCTTTGTATCACCATTTGGTGAAAAAGCATTGGGTACATAATAAGTAATATTGTTAAATGCTCTTATCCAAACCGTATCGTATCCCTCGCAGCCGGCAGGATCTTTTACTATCAAGGTAAACCTGGTGCTGTCGCGATACAAAGTAGCCAATGGGTTTGCGATGAATGGATTGTTCAATACAGAACCCGGCGACCAGGTATAACTTACACCTCCCGTTGCCTGCAACTGGTGTGGTATGCCGACCACTATAATGGTGTCATTTCCAGCAAAGGCTGCAACCGGTGGACGAACAGTCACAACGATCGTGTCACGCAGTGTAAAATTGCAGCCATAAGTATCCTTTACAGTGAGTACATATTGTTGTGTGGCAGTTGGTTTTACCAGCGTGTTGGAAAAGTCAGGATTTACTATTCCACCCGCAATTGCAGGCTCCCACTGGTAGGTAACCGGTGCTGTAATATTTGTTACGGTCGAATTTAACGTAGTGGAAGCTTTATCACAAATAGTGATATCAGCTCCTGCGTTTACTACCGGCAACGGATAATAAGTGACAGTCACCGGTTTTACATCAAAGCAACCAATGGCGTTACTTCCTTTAATATAATACACCCCGCTTACAGCATTAGCAGGTGTATTGAAGGCAATCGTGGCAGCAGCATTTGTCCAGTAAGTAAAGGAGAGGCCTGCTGCAGAACCCGCGGTAACAGCGGATGTTGTAAGGTTAGCAGTAGATGGTGCACATACTGCCGGGGGGTTATTAATAACAACCAATGGGTTGGGTGCAATAACTACTGAAACTAATACCGTGTCGGAACAGCCTGCAGTGGTTGAGCTTATTAATTGATAAATACCCGCTGTGTTAACGGCAGTAAGATTGCTGGCTGCTGATCCATTGATCGTCCAGGTATTATTATTGGTGCCGGTATTGTACACTGTTGTGAGATTGAGTGTACTGCCCACACAAATATTGATTGCGGTATCATTGCCGAGGTTTGGTTTTGGCCTTGTGGTCAATGTAATAAAAGCAGTATCACTGCAACTGAAATTATTACTTGCAATCAGCCTGTAGTTACCTGCTGTAGTTACCGCCGCCGGATTTGCAACCGCTACTCCATTGATTGACCAATTGGTAGTAAATGGGCTTGTATTGAATAATGCCGTAAGATTAACGGAATTGCCTGTGCAAATACTGACGGCTGTATCGTTGCCAATGAATGGTTTTGGTTGAATCCGCAGCGTGAGCAAAGCTGTATCTGCACAATTGAAATTGCTTGTTACAATTAACTGGTAAACTCCGCCGGTGGTTACTGCTGATGGGTTATTCACTCCAATTCCGTTGATTGACCATGATGCTGTGAGTGCAGTGGTTGAATAGACTGTTGTGAGACTGAATATATTTCCCTGGCAGATATTAATGGTGGTGTCATTCCCCAAAGCTGGCTTTGGGTTTGCGGTAATGGTTACCACTGCCGTATCGCTGCAACCGAAATTATTGGTAACTATCAACCGGTAAGTGCCGGAAGTATTAACGGATGATGGACTATTCACTGCATTACCATTCAGCGACCAGGTGGCTGTAAGTCCTGCCGTGTTGTAAAGACTGGTGAGGTTAACAATAGCATTGCTACAAATACTGAGGACGGTATCGTTGCCAATGGCCGGTTTGGGATTTAGGGAAAACGAAACAATGGCAGTATCCCTGCAGCCTGCAGGAGATGCAGCAACTAATTGGTAATTGCCACTTGACATTATTGCTGATGAATTAACTACAGCAACTCCATTCAAAGTCCAAGTGGTGGTAAACCCTGTGATAGTATAAATATTGTTGAGATTAATACTGCTTCCACCACACCTGCTGATGGAAGTATCATTTCCTAATGAAGGTTTTGGATTTACTGTTATTGTTACCAATGCGGTATCGCTGCAACTAAAATTATTGCTAACTATCAACCGGTAAGCCCCGGAAGCATTGATGGATGATGGATTACTTATTGCATTGCCGTTCAGCGACCAGCTTGCTGTAAGTCCTGCCGTGTTGTAAAGACTGGTGAGGTTGACAATAGCATTGCTGCAAATACCGATTGCTGTATCATTTCCAATAGCCGGTTTTGGATGTAGGGTAAATGAAACAACGGCAGTATCCCTGCAGCCCGATGGAGATGCGGCCACTAATTGATAGTTGCCACTTGAAATGATAGCTGAAGGATTGATTACAGCAACTCCATTTAAAGTCCATGCAGTGGTTAATCCTGTGGAAGTATAAACAGTGGTAAGATTAAGACTGCTTCCGCTGCACCTGCTGATTGCGGTATCATTTCCCAAAGCCGGTGTTGGATTAGCGGTAAGCGTTACTAAGGCTGTATCTGAACAGCCAACACCATTGACAGCAATCAATTGATACTGGCCGGTTGTGGTTACAGCGGAGGGGTTATTGACAACGTTGCCGTTAACACTCCAAAGGGAGGTTAACCCGGTAGTTGTAAATGCAGTAGTAAGGTCATACGTATTCCCCTGGCAAATGCCTGTAGCAACATCATTACCCAATATTGGTTTTAGGTTAAATGCGATGGTGATATTTGCCGTGTCTTTGCATCCCCCGGCGTTACTTACAATTAGCCTGTACACACCTGCAGTAAAAATTTTAGCTGGATTGGCGACCGGGTTACCATTGAATGACCAGTTACCGGTTAGCCCGGTTGTATTGTAAATGGTGGTAAGATTAACCGTGTCGCCCCTGCAAATATTAATGGTGGTATCATTTCCAATAATTGGTTTGGGGCTCACAGTAAGCGTTAGTATCGCTGTGTCGGCACAGAAAAAATTATTGGTTACAATCAATTGGTAAGTACCTGCTGCACTTACCTTGGTTGGCGTAGCAACGGTAATGCCGTTCAACGACCAGGTAGCAGTTAATGCATTCAAATTATATGCGGTATTAAGGTCTGCAGCCGCTCCGTCACAAATAGTGATGGTGGTGTCATTGCCTAATGCAGGTTTATTGTTTACTGTAAGTTGAACAAATGCTGTATCACTGCAGCCACCGGCATTGACGCCGATAAGCCGGTAACTGCCCTGTATATTTACTGAGGACGGATCAGGAACCGGGTTGTTATTGAATGTCCAGGTTGAGGTAAGGCCGGGGGTATTAAAAATGGCGGTAAGATTGATATTGGTGCCACCGCAAATATTCGCAGCCACATCATTACCCAATGCAGGCCTGGTCTCAATTGTAAGGTTATAAATACGAATTAAACTGTCGCACCCGCCACCGGATAAGCGGATGGTATCACCGTAACTGCCTGCATTTTGCACCACCAAACCCCAGGGCAAAGTGAAGGATGAGCCGAGACAAATACTGGTATCAATGGTAACAGTAAGTGGTGCAGAAAAATCGTAGATAACAACAGAATCAACCGCGGTACAATTGCCATAATCAACCTGTACCCAATACAACCCTGGTGCGGTAACCGTGTAAATTGGGTTGGTATTGCCATCCTGCCAGGTATATGCAATGGCACCGGGCGTGGTAGCATTGATTGACCAGGTAGCCTGCCGGGCAAAACAAATGGTGGTGTCTCTTCCAATGGCAGGCCTGGCTTTGATGGTAAGGTTTATTCTTCGTATCAAACTATCGCAGCCGCCTGCATATTTCAGTGTGTCGCGGTAGGTGCCGGTAGCACTAACATCTATGCCCCAGGGCAACTGGAAAGTTTCACCGAAGCAGATACTGGTATCCGTTATCGCGGTTAAGGGGGCAGGGTATCCCAAAACCTGTATGGTATCCCTGATGGAACAATTTCCGAAATTGATAGTTACCCTGTACTGCCCGGCTACTTTAACCAGGAAGGTATCCGCAGTACTGTTGTTTTGCCAGGCGTAAGAAATTGCACCTGGCATATTTGCATTTAATACAAATCCGCCGTTTGTCAAACATACGGTAGTATCATTTCCAAACGGCCTGGCGGCATTTACATTATTCACTTCAAAAGAATCCCGGTACACGCAGTTAAAGTAAGTGATATCTACCCAGTAATAACCGGGAATACTCATATAGATGGATTGAGTAGTGGCACCGGTACTCCAGCTATAGGTTTCACCAAATCCCCTGCGCACATTTACCAATACAGAATCTGTACATAAATTAATCTGCTGCAGCGGCCTTGCACTGATCGGGCTGATCAATACCCTCACCGTATCCCTGCGGCTACATCCATTGTAACTTACCCTTACCCAATAATTGTTATTACCGGTAGCAGTTACCCGGAACGTATCAGCAGTGCTGTTATTTTGCCACAGGTAGGTTGCCCCGGGGTGTGAAGTTGCAGTAAGTTTAATAGGAGCTGTACTATTGCATTGAGCAATATCCCCGCCTAAATTTATATAAGGCCTTCCAGGTACGGTTACTGTTCTGGTAACGGAATCCTTTTGCAGGCAATTGGTATTGGTTACTACCAGTTTTACTGTATACGTTTGATCCGTGGGTAAGGCAGGATAGAAGAACGATGGTGATACCGCTGTGGAGGTTTGCCCGTTATAACCAAAATTCCATTGATAACTGATATTGGTTCCATAGGTAGAGAAGTTGATGAATTTAACGGAATCCGCAGTGTTACAATCAAAGGCGGTATTGAAATTTGCCGATGCCAAACAGTTCGTTAATGGGGCACAGGTATCAGCATGGGCAATAGCGGATAATTTCAAATCTATCGTACCGGTTACAGCCACATTACTTTTCAGGATGGGTGTAAATACCTGTACATAATAACTCTGTCCCGGCACCAGGCATTGATAGGTATTTTGTGTTAAGGCATCCAGTACGCAACTTTGTTCCTGCATTGCACCACAATCTCCTGTCATCAACCGGTATTTGATATCACTGCTGCCGGCATTGGTATTTTCCGCCAGGTAGGTTGTTACATCCAGTGTATCTGTTCCTCCAATATCTATCCTGAACCAACTGCTTTTGTACTCAGCGGTATTGGCGTTTGGCGGGCAGGTTAGTTGTGGCCCAAACTCACCATAATCGGTGGCGATGGTATGACAGTTCACTAACACAGTAGATGTCAGAGCGCCGGGGCCATTCAATATCGCAGGGATGGCCCGGCCGCAAAAATCACCCACTGCTTCAATCAGTTCGATTTCAGGAAAAACATATTCATTTACCCGGCTGCACCCCGGCAGCAATAAGTAGTAAGTGCCTGGTGATACGCATGTTTGCGCCCAGGCGCCACTGGCTGAACTGACACTGGAATACAATTCTATTTTTAAACCATTGGTAGTGGAATCGCCGGCCTTTGTTTGCCTGAATAATTGCACCTGGTCGTAGCCAATGCTAATGGTATTGTTTACTTTTATCCGGTAGCGTACATTCCCGGTAATGGTGGAAGTGAATTTATACCACAATGTTTTCTGACAATTGTTATAGGTGTTGTATACCGGGTCGGGTGCGTCCCGGGTAGCACAGGAATAATTATCCGTTGCACCTGTAAATGTTCCCACACCCACTGTTCCAATATTACTGGCCTGGTAATAATGATCGAACTTTGGCAAAACGAGGTTTACAGAGTCAATCAATACGGATACTTCAACCTGTGTATTAGGCAACTGGCCACCTGTTTCATTTGGATACCCGTTCACATTTTCCACGAGCACATAATAACGGGTGGGAATGGAGGTGCAGGGGTCGCGGTAAAATGAAATATTATTGGGGGCATTGTAGCAATAGTAAGGATAGTAGATGAGGTTGGTACCGATATAAGTAAGACCCTGTGCAACAGTCGAATCAATTTCACCATTCGCTTTAACGGAGCTGAACGGAAGTGTTCCGGCAACATTGCTCCTGTAAACAGCAAACCTTGGTTGCAACCCTCTGCCAATGGTTTTGTTTTCTATCTTTACCTTTACTGTACCGGCATCAGCAGCCACAAATGTGTACCATAAATTTCTGCGGGCTATATTATTAGTTGCCGGAAAGGCCGAATCATACAAGGGCTTATTGGGACCATTATTGTACACATTCGGATTTACCACGGCATTGCATACTGCATTGGTAGGGTCTGTGGTAAAAGCTCCGGTAGTGCAGTAGAAAAAATCATTGCTTGGTTTGCGGCCCGGGTTCAAAGGGTTTACATCTCCTACTTTACCAAAATGATAGGTATTATCCGGCGGCACCACATCAAAATCGTATGCATTGGCAGCATAATCAAAACGGGAGTAGCCAATCTGATCAATATAAATTTTCGGGGTAACACTGCTGCAGCTATTGGCATCTTTGGCAAACACCACCAACGTATAAGTACCAGGTTGAAAAAAGCAAAACTGTATAAAGCCTGCCCTGCTGTTACATTGCTGAATGGGTATTGCATTGGCAAACTGCATGGAGTCTGTCCTCACATCCTTGTTGTAAACCGTGGTAAAATAGCCACCGGTATTGATCTGCAAAAAGCAAACTTCGGTTGTTCTGAAAACATAATAGGCCACCCTGTTTGCTGCGGCTTCACATGTTTTAATGGGATGGCTTGCAAAGGGAGTATCCAACGTACAGTTAAAACTTTCAGTAGGCAATGTGTAGGTAGTATCCGTTCTTGGATATGCCGGTGAACTGCCGGGCCGGTTTGTTGCCCATTGAATTAAATGTGGCTGGCTGGTAGTGGTGTTAACAGATGCCTTATAAGGACGATTATATTTCGGGCCGGGACAGGCTGGGGTTATCGTGATAGTAAATTCATCTTTGTAACCAACATGACTGTTGTACTTGCCACCCACATTTACCAATCGGGTAGTACTGTCGTAGGTTGGCCCGGTACCATAACTTACCACCGTGTACCATCCTGCCGGTAAAAAAGTACAGCCGTTGGCCGTTTGGGCACTACTGAAACAGTTCCATTGATTGCCTACCGGCGATAAACCTCCTAAGCCATTGGTTGCTTTACCGTAAAACAATGTTTTGGTGCCATACGCAAAATCATTGCAACTGTAATAGGTGGTATTCGCAATTCTAACAATCGCGTCAGCCTTTAAATAAAATTGCCTGTAAATGGCTTTGGTGGCCGGTCTTCCACCCATCGTACAGGGTTGGTAGCCATTTATGGGAACTGCGTTGTCATCACAGCTCCAGGAATCAACGTCTGATTTTTTAGTTCCGCCATTTACTCCAAGCGTGTCCATAATGCTCCCAAAATCCTGTGCAGTAAAAGGGCTGTTATGTAATGTTCTTGTTCTGGTGAAGGTAAAAGTCGGACGGTCCACCCTGCCCACATCTCCGGTAGAACCAAACGAAGCAAATGTATAGGTGCCGGGTATTACACAGGCAGATTTATTGACATTACACGTGTATCCATCCAGGCAAAGTGATTTGGATATTAAGCCGGTTATTTTATCAGGAAAATTAAAGATGTTTTGAGCAGCGGCCAGCGCATTGGCATCACCGCTATACAGCCTGTACCGGAAAGGAGGATTGTTAGAATTAGCCAATGCTGAAAAATTTACCGTACCACTATCCGCCAATATAAACTGGCGGTAAATTACTTTATCATTTAGTGGCGAACAGGTAGTATCCGAAGGCCTTAAGGTTGGCTGGCAACCAATGGTATCCCTGGCAGATTGATAAGCAACTCCATTCGCTAACGGCAGTTGCACATTCCCCACCCTGTTGATGCTGTCAAAGGCACCAGTAGTATTCAGGGAATATTTATTAGCCGCCTTACGCGTATACACAGTCATGTCTAATCTATACCTGGATCCAAGGTTGGTAAAAAGACATTGATCGGAATTATTGGTAGGTGTGTTGTAGTAGTAGGAAGTAAGGGCAAGTGGTGCATCTGTTCCGAGTACCTGCATCACATAATCGCCGGGTGTAAGGCATTCAATCAGCATGTTGTAAGTAGCAGTCGCCACAAGGTTAGCAGTATCAAGGTCTGCACAATTGGCCGTAACGGACTGTTTAAAAAGCCGGATAATGGGCCTTGCACCGCAGGAAATCATATAGGGCCGGAAATTGATGGCCGCCGCATCCTTTAATTTAAAGGTGGCAAAACTGCTAAGGGTGTAATTGGTACCGCCTACGTTAACACCCGCTGCTGGAATGGATGGACTGCATGCGGTAAGGCTGTGGCGGCTGTTGCAGCCAAAATAATCAAACATGGTATTGACAGTGCCACTAACGGAAGCATTCAATAACCCCAGTGCATTAGTGGATGGCATACCTGTCACCGGTAACGGAGCCGCAGTAGGCGCAACACCTCCCGTTATCAGGCCCAGCCGCAGTATGTCTTTAAAATCTTTGTGAAAAAAAAGCTGGATGCTGTAGGTAGTGTTTGGCTGTAGTTCGCCGCAGGTGTACCGCTTTACTGCCGCCCGGTACCCGTTTGTCTCCATTGAGTCGCAGCCATCTATCACCGGAAGGGTATTGTAGGGAGTGGTTACTACATTACCCTGGTAAAGGTTGTAACCAAACTTCTTCATTATGTTGGAAGCGCCACTGGGGAAATAGGTAGTGGTACCCGTGCCCGAAAGAGTAACTGCAAAATAATCCAGGTATGCAGGCGTGGTAAAAGTAAACCAGGCGCTTTTGTGATAATCGCGATAGTTGAACAGGGTTTTACATACTTCCAGTGAATCTTCAATTGACTGGCACTCGGTATCAAAATCAATTTTACGGGAATAATTGGAGGCCAGTCCAAAAGCATAAGCCTGGTTAGGATGATCGTAAGCCGCTCCCGTTTGGTCGGATATTTCAACACCAATTGTTATAGGGCCATTGGCTGCTACTTTGGAAGATACCTGCACCAGGTAGTCGCCTGCCGGCACGCAAGGATGATAGGTATTTCCGAAGGTAACAATGGGAGTAAGCTTGGTACTGATGTTTGCATTGGTTGGAAGACAGGTACTGGTTTGATAGACCGCAAAACCTGCATTGCCTGCCGTAATGGTTGTACCTGGTTGTGTGAGGGTAACCCTTACCGCCCTGATAGTGGGGATACTGAATTTGTACCAAACTGATTTTTTATCCAGCCCGGCCACAAAAATGGCCGGGGCATAAGCTTCGCCCGTTTGCACAGTTGCATTGGTAAGGTCGGTTTGTACTGAAGTAAAATTACCCAATCCAAATCCGTTGGCGGGAATGGGGATGTCAATAGCATTGGAACAGTTGTCGTTTACCGGTGCCTGTGCATACAAAAATTGATTACCGGCAGCCATACCAAGTATTAGTATAAGTGTTAGTAAAAAGCTATTGTTTCTTTTAATCATTGCAGCAGTAATATGGAGTAGCTTCCTTTACAGCAAAGCACTTATTTACGATCCTGATTTTTTATTTGTTAATTATCACTTTTTTTCCTGCCGCTATTGTTACATTACCTGGTCTGGCTACTGTCATTGTCTTGCAAATTACATCTGTTGTAACTGTTATATTATGGCCGATGTGTACCTTGTCTGTTAGGCCGGGCACCTGGCCGCTATGCCAGGTAGCCGGGTTATTCCAGTCTCCGTCCTGTACTGTATAATATTTGGCAGGATCAATAACAAAGAGGGTTCCAAATATATTTTGATTGTAAATGCCATTATCTGCATTTACTGCAATTTCATAATGACCTGCAGAATCCTGCATGGGTGCTGTAAACGTAAAGATCACCTGCTTTGTCTCTCCGGGATTTATATTGCCCACATTGATTGAATCTGTGCCGGTAATGGTGTAGCTTGAAGTGGGTTGGCTAATTTTAAAACGCACATTAGTTTGTGACACTAACCCATAGTTTTTAAATTGATAAGCAATACTTCCATTAGTACCAGGCACCCTGCTATGTGTTACTTTGCATGATACCTGGGAGAGATAAGGAATGGAAGGAATATTATTTGCATTAATCATGGTTATTAATGAGGCGATTCCATTCACCGCAGAATCATTCAGCCTTTTTATTTCTACTGCAAGGCTATCCAAACCCGGCCGGTAAGATGTTTTATTATCATCGCAGATAAATGCATAATTGAGATAATGCAAAGATCTTCTTAGTGAGTATTGTTGTGATATAAAAGAATCTATTACCCGATCCAATCCTGGCCTGAACGCGGCTATTTTAGTTGAGGCGCTGTCTGCAGCAGACCATACTGAATTGAGGGTAGCAGTCATTTCCTGGGTATAGGCAGAGTCGTTGTAAATAAATCTTTTAAGAACAGTTCCATAAGCCAGTGGATTAAATGACGCGGCTGCGTAATGTGCCTGCAAATCGGTGAGGTTCTGGTTGAACCGGTTTTTAATTGCAATCAATGAATCCGGGTTATTCAATGCTGACACCTTCAATACATTTCCAGGATTTGCAGAACGTAATGGCCGGGCAAGACCAGCTTTTTCTTTTGTTTGTTCCGAAAGATTTACTTCTTCCCAGGCACCTGCTGCACCCTGGTAGGAGGATGCAATCAGTGATCCTGCTTTGACGGCCTTAGCCGAATAAGAAAGCACTTTTGAAGCCACCGCCACCGCCTGGCCGCCGGGCAATAGTCCCAGGATCTTAATAGCATCAAAAAATTGTGATGCTGATTCTGCCACCATTGCCAACGTTGCCAGGGATGCAATATTTGCTTTTCGGTTTGTAAGTGTATCCTGTCCGTACTTAGCCAGCGAATTTGACTGGCTGTTGTATAAAACGTCATACGCTTCATCATAAGTAAAAGTAGATTTCAATGCTGTGGCAGCCTGGCTTGTAGCTGGTACCAGGTACCGGTGAAGATCGCCTGCATAATAGCTGCTGTACAACTTGCTTGCTGCAGCCACGGCTAAAAGCTTTTTTGTATTATCAACAATAACCTTATAACTAAATCCCTTTCCTCCATATTCAAGAAATTGAATCATCAGGTCAGCGGCATCATTGATGCAGGTTGCTGTCATGTCAAAAATCCTTTGCACTTCCGGTTTTGATTTTAATAATGCCGACACAGACTTTGCCCAGTCATTAAAATAGGTTTTTGTTAATTTTAAAGTATTCACAAATAAAGTCACGTCTTCATTAGGGTTAAAACCTATCTCTGCAAATTTGTCTTTCACACTTTGATTGGCTGACGGGCCGCTTGTTTTTTCTCTAAAAATCACTTCCGATGCCATAAAGTCAAGCAGGTCCAGCATATTCGAAACCATGTCTGATCCCAGTTCTGACATATTTCCTCCGAGCTTGTAAACTGTTGCCAGTGTTGCATAATAATTGGCCAGGTTATTCAACTTTTTTTCGTGATCAGTAGAAATTGTGTTACCATCCAGGAAAACCTGGCCGGGATATTCATAACCATTCACATTAAAGCCTTTTACACAGATATCAGGTAAAGGAATGCCGAATCCTATCTTTACCGGGAAACACCTTTTTTCCATTTTTCCTTTGAAAGCATTCAACTCCCTGATCATGCTGTCTGGCATCAGCACCGGTTTCATCCGGGTATGGTTACGGATATTGTCAAAACGTTGTATCATCGGAACGCCATCCCTGTTTACAAAGCGTACTTCAACGGAATACACATCAACATCATTGGCTTTTTTTAATTCAAAAATGCCGAATACAGTTGGAGTAGCAGATTCTTCCTCCACATTATTCTTAAGCAATCTTACTCTTACATTAGAGTTGATCGGCTTTTTTTGCAGTCCCGGCCTTACTATGTTTTCATTGTCAAAATCACCATACACATCATACACCACTCCCTTGATATACTTTTCATTATTATCCATAAATGTTACACCGGCATCCGATGTAATCAGCACCTTTCCGTTTTTTGCATCGTAAGCCAGCCCGGTTATGTTATTGCCCGGCAGGCCATCGTTAATGGTGTATTTTGTGTATGACGGCACATAGTCAGGGCTGGATAATGGATTATATTCTCTTGATTCGTACACAAGCAATCCTGCAGAAGTGCCTATATATACATTTCCATATTCGTCAGAAGCGATGGCATTATAATTTATTTGCGTTCCGGGAGGAATTAAACTTCCTGCATCCATCTTTACCCAGCCGACCGGTGTTTTTATGATCAGGCCACCAGCTTTTAATCCAATCCACCTGTTACCATCTTTATCAAAATGTATTGCCTGTGCCGCAAATCCTGTTTGAAATAAAGAAGTGTCTGCAGTTCCATGAATACCAATATATTCTCCGCTGGGCCGGTACCTGAGTATTTGAGAACCGCCATTATTTTGCCTAGCAGCCACCCATACTTCCCGGTTGTTTCCTCCCACTGCCTCGCTTATTGGAGTAGCGCTGGGCCCAAGCTGATAGCCACCATTGCTGATGGTAAAGTAAGGTGTAAATTTATTTAAGCCTATATGTAAGCCACCACGGCGTGTATTAAATGAAGTGATATAAGTGCCTTGTGCCGCCCACACTCTTGGCAGTCTTCCATTGCGTGCAGTGAAGCTTCGGTCAATATATAACGAACGTACATTCCTGCTTATGAGATCCGCACTGGTGGTGGTGCCCACAACGCTATAAAAATTCATGCTGATATCACTGGCCACCGGAAAATAGTTAACCCCACCGGCAATATTAGAATTACCACCTACACTCGACTGGCCCGATTGTGCAATCCAGATACCACTGTCTGCATCCGCTTTTATATCATTGATAAATACATTGGTTAGTTTGTTTGATTTAAGCCAGATGTTCTGTCCATAATCATCGTAAGTATATAAGCCCCCATATTGTGTGCCTGCCCAGATACGGTTGTCTTTTCCCACACCAATACATTTAAAATTATTGGTGGTAAATGCAGCGGAATTTAACCCGCCCACCTGGTAATTAACGAATGTTGCCTGGGCAAATATGCCTGCAGGAAAAAGCCCCGCCAATAAAAAAATAAAGGAAACATACTTCATAATACAATGGATTTACGTTTGATTTTTTGATTAAAGCAATGAGGTTTTTGCAACAAAAGATATAAGAATGATTTACAGAGTGAGCGTAATGAAAGATTGCCTTTCAAATAATCTCATTGGGTGATGCCAGCTCTTTTTGCCGGCTGTATTGCGCCTTTTCATCAAACGAACCAAACAGCAAAATATCAACAAATGCCGAAATATTTACTACTCAATTTGTATTACAGAAAAGTATCGCAATAATATATAGAAAATCCGCTAAAGGTCATCAGCCTGCCTGTATTTGGCTGTCATTGTAAGAAATCTGCTTTTTCCCATTACAGATTAATTCGGTATAACAGTTTATAGCAAACAATAGATTTATGCCGCACATAAATTATTTTAGTACATTAAATATAACCCCGGCATTAACCCTAACTGAAGCTCCCGGTGCGCAACTCAAACTTTTAACTGTGGTGCCAGAATTAATTACCGGATAGCGTGGCATGCCCGCTGGAATAACAACGGCCGATGTTGAAGAAGGCACCGTGTTGCCGCCCCAGTTGCCAGGTGTTTCCCACGCAGTACTTACATTGCCGGTCCAGGTAAAATTGGTGACCAATGGTGTGGTGCCAATGCTCCATAACTCTGTTCCGTACAAAGGATCAGTGCCGGAAAAAATGAGCGAGTTGTTTAGTTTGGCAAAGGCGGCGGGAAATGAGCCGTTTGGTCCGGGTTGCATATCAAACCCTACGGTGCCGGCTGCTGTGCCATCGCTTCTCCAGAGTTCTAACCCATTGGCGGGGTCGGTTGCCCTGAAAAACAGGATACCATTTACTTCTGTAAGCATATCCTGCCTGGAGGTAATGGTGGAACCGGGATAAATATCTTTTACCAAAACGGTACCTGCTTCAGTACCGTCTGTTTTCCAGATTTCAACGCCCGTGGGAGCATTGTAAGCGGTAAAAAAAACATGACTGCCCACAGCGGTGAAACTTCTTGGAGAAGAGCCTTGTGATGCATCTATATCTTTTACCATTACCGTTCCGGCAACCGTTCCATCGCTTTTCCATAATTCCTGGCCGGTATTTATTTCTAACAGGGCAAGGTACATGATGTTGCCAACCACAGTCATGGAGGAAGGTCCGGAACTGCCGGCCCCTGTAACGGTTTCTTTAAAAATAACTGTGCCAGCATCTGTGCCATCACTCTTCCACAATTCTGTTCCATTTACTGGATCACGGGCTCCAAAGAAAAGGGTGCCATTAAAATTTACCAGGTCGTACGGCGCAGAAGGGAATACCCCGGCATAAATATCTTTCACCATTACAGTGCCGGCATTGGTACCATCGGTCTTCCACAATTCTTCATCATTGGCATTACCGGTGCTCCCATTTTGTGCGGTAAAAAATACGGTACCGTTTACATAGGTAAACTTTGCAGGATGTGAATTGGTAGTGCCGGTCATTATATCTTTTATCATTACAGTACCTGCATCGGTACCATTGCTTTTCCATGGCTCCCTGCCAAAACCTGTACTGGTGGCTGAAAAGTAAAGAGTGCCATTCATGTCGGCCACATTGATTATAGTTGGTTCACCATTTCCAACCACAATGTCTTTTACCATAACCGTTCCTATTGCTGTACCATCACTTTTCCATAGTTCCCTGCCAAAGCCGGTGGAAAACGCAACAAAATATAATGTACCATTTACATTAGTCAGCCATTCCGGGTTCGAATTAATTGCACCAATGGCGATGTCTTTTACCAGTACTGTTCCTGCTGTTGTACCATCCGTTTTCCATAATTCCATACCATTGATTCCATCAGAAGCACTAAAAAAAACAGTGTTGCCCACAGTGCAGGTATTGCCTGCGCCCGAGCCCGAATTGGTTGTATTAACATCTTTTAATATTAACGTTCCCGCATCTGTGCCGTTTGTTATCCAGGGTTCGGTGCCGGTGGCAGTAGATGGTATGCCGGGCTTATAGCCACGATAGGTAAAGTATAAAGTGCTGCCTGCTCCAAAGAGGTTTTCAACAGTACCTGCACCAATTGTAGCAGCATTTAATCCCACCGTACCTGCATCGGTGCCATTGCTTTTCCAAAGCCCGAAAATGCTGTTGGATGTAACAAAAAATAATGTGCCGTTTACGTTTGTAAGTAAACTGGGGGCACTACCAGCAGCGCCTGCCACAATATCTTTTACTAATATAGTGCCTGCATCTGTGCCATTGCTTTTCCATAACTCAAAACCAGTAGTGCCATTATTTGCGACAAAAAAAAGAGTACCACCAACATCGGCCATATTGTAGGAAGAAGTAACACCCAGGCTCGTGCCGGGGTTAATGTCTTTTACCATTACCGTACCTGCATCTGTGCCGTCGCTTTTCCATAATTCAAAACCATTGGTGCCGTTTGTTGCACCAAAAAAAAGGGTGGTGCCTATTACCGTAAGGTTGCTGGGGGTGGATGATAACGTACCGGGGTTAATATCCTTTACTAAAACAGTACCTGCATCTGTGCCATTACTTTTCCATAATTCTAAACCATTTACAGCATTTCCATTATTGGCAGTAAAAAACAAAGTGCCATTCATATTCACAAAATTGCCAGCTGAGGCACTAGTATTACCAGGATTAATATCTTTTACCAACACCGTTCCAGCATCTGTGCCATCGCTTTTCCACAGTTCCAGGTTAGCAGTGGCTGTGTTGGCGGGTGCAGTAAAAAATAACGTGCCGTTTACGTTTGTTAAGTTGCCGGGGTTAGCATTACCCGTACCTGTAATAATTTCTTTTACCAGTACAGTACCTGCATCAGTCCCATCGCTTTTCCATAGTTCCCTCCCGCTTGCAGCATTTCCTGCTGAAAAAAACAGGGTGCCATTTACGTTGGTTAGTGCGCCGGGGTTACTGGCAAGCCCTCCTGTATAAATGTCCTTTACAATCACCGTGCCTGCTGCAGTGCCATCGCTTTTCCACAGTTCAGTATCGTAGCCGGAATTATTACTGTATGAACCTGCTGCGGTAAAAAATAGTATGCCGTTTACATTGGTTAAATTAGCAGGTAGTGAAGATGTATCGCCGGAATTAATGTCTTTTACCATCACAGTGCCTGCAGTCGTACCATCGCTTTTCCAAAGTTCAAACCCATTTACCCCATCGCCGGCCGTAAAGAATACGGTACTGCCAACTGCGCAATAACCGGCACTACCGGTAATGGAGCCATTATTTTGAAAATTATAAATATCTTTTACAATGGCAGGTGTTTGAGCGATTAATACCCTTGTAATAAGTATTGCAACAGCTAGTAGATAAACCTTTCGCATGAATATAATTTTTGATCCCTAAAAATTTTATTTGCAGTTTTTTTGATAGGGATTTCGGATTTCGTTTTGATGAACCTAATGTGGCAAGAGGAAAAGCAGGTTCATCAAAAAAGCTTACGCAATCTTATATATGCAGAAACGGTAAAAGGTCATCAGCGCCATTCCTTTTATTTGAAAAGTTTTTTTAGTAAAAAAATATGCAAAGGCTGATGACCTTTAATGAAATTGAAGATATTGATTAGTAACACATAAAATGCACAGTCATTGTAGATAAAATTAATTATTTATCAACATATCTTCGGATAGAGTATATCGTAAGTTTTGATATCCGTGGAGTGGAGTTTGTTTACAGAATGAAAGATGTCAGTGATTCAGTTAGTAGCCAACAGGCAAATATGAAGTTGATCCAGGAATAATTGACCCTTGCATTTTTTTAAGTATGAATCTTTACCTGTATTTTAGTGTACAGATAAGAGACCATGCTGCAAAACACAAGAAACCAATTTACTGACCCACAAATACAGTCTGTTGCGGTATTGGCTAATGATGATAAAGCCCTGGAGGCATTGTACACTGCTAATTTTTACAAAACCGAAACGTTTGTACTTGCCAATAGCGGCACGGCAGAAGAAGCAAAAGATATTTACCAGGAAGCATTTATCGCAGCATGGCAAAATATAAAAGCCGGTCGATTTGTAGTTCAAAATGGTTCGTCAGTGGAAGCCTATCTTTTTCAGATTGTAAAGTACAAGTGGTATGATTACCTGAAAGCTGCCAAAAAAATGAAGTTGTTACCGGTAGAAGACAATAGTTTTATTGAAGCTGCCTACAATGAAGAAGAGCAGAGTTATATAGAAAAGGTAGAACAACATTTTAAAAATTTGGGTGAACCATGCAGGGAGGTGCTTACTTTTTTTTATTTTATGAAAAAAAGCATGCAACATATAGCAGACCGTTTTTCATGGACGGAGGCCACTGCAAAAAATAATAAATACCGCTGTTTACAGCGCCTGCGCAATATGGTGGCAGGCAACAATAAATAAAATCATTGAATACAGACTATACGATATCAACAGCGGAATTTGAAAGTATTGAGCAATACCTGCTTGATAAGGCAGGTACTGAACAGCGGATTGCATTTGAAGAAAGAAAGCAAACAGATAGTAGATGGGCTGACAAAGTAAATGAAGTAAAACTACTGCTTGCCGGCATTGAAACTGCTTCGCTAAAAGAACGCCTGAATGACTATCATGGAAAAATAAAAAAAAATCAACCTGGAAAAGGAGGAGGTAAAATAATATCCATACAACGAAAGCTAATGGTGGCAGCATCCGTTGCGTTGCTGGCGACCATATCAATTTGGCTGTTTACCACCGGTAAAAATAAATATGAAAAAATATATGCGGCTTATTATAAACC
>JANPIJ010000276.1:0-24660 GCA_031424955.1 Ferruginibacter sp.
CTGTATTCCAAAAAAGGATCCACGCAAAAGGAACTCATGGAACAAATTCGTAAAAGACATGAACAAAGAAAGATTCAACGAAACAAAAAAGATTCATCGTGACTTGTCAAAGTAGAAATAATGCTTCAATCAATATCAGGATTTCTACGTTTGCATTTTTGTATTTTATCAAATAGCTTGTAAATGCCACACTTATAACAAAAACAGGAAGCATTAATAATTTACCCCATAAAGTTCCATGCTCACCGGAGGCAATAAAAGCAGCCCCGGCCAGCACAAGGTTGCCAGTTACATGTGCTGTAAATAAATTAAACAAGGCAACAAAACCTGCTGTATCTACGAAGCCGGATACAAAGCTCAAGGCAAAAGACATCTTTGTTTCATTTGTCATCACCATAGAATATGTCTGTTACCATCTATAATCATTTTTATTGTTGTCTTATGAGTTGTATCTCACCATTAAACTTAACTTCATCACCTACTACTACATTGCCTGCTTCTGTTAGTGCATCCCAGGTTAATCCAAATTCTTTACGGTTAATTTTGCCTTCTATCGTAAACCCTGCTTTTGTTTGGCCGTAAGGGTCCACAACTATTCCGCCGAATTCGATATTTACGATAACAGGTTTACCAACACCCCGAATAGAAAGATTACCGGTAAGTTTGCCTTCGTTGCCAGAACGGTCATACGAAGTACCGTTAAATTCAATTTGCCTGTAAACTTCACAGTTAAAGAAATCAGCAGATTTTAGATGTGTGTCCCGTTGCTCATTGTTGGTATCAACTGAATCTGAATCAATAGTAAAAATTACATCATGCACTGTTGAAAAATCATCCTCGTTTGTTGTTGCTACCAGGTTAAATTTTTTAAAATGCCCGGTAACTGTACTGATCATTAAATGCTTTACTTTAAATTGAATCTCACTGTGTGTTGGGTCAATTACCCATTTGATTTGTGACATTTTATATAGGTTGATTGTGATAAATAACTGTTCAAAATTTAAGTTGTAAAGTAATTCCGGTAAATAGTATATCCTTTCCAGGGCCGGCAGCTTTTAAATATCCACCTGGCTTAAACCAGGTAATCTCCGCTCTGAAATATAAAAAGTTACCAGGTGTATAAATAAGCTCTGTTGAATATTGCTGGCCAATAAATTTGGTGGTGATATTTCTACCGGAATAAATCAGTGATACATTTGGCGCATAAACACCATCGTTGCTGCTGTATCGCCAAAAGGCATCGTAATCAAAATTGAGGTCTATTTTGTTTGATAATTCAAAAGAAACAGAAGGGTGAATATCCGCTAAGTTTGATGGGCCAATAAGCGCCGCTAACCCAAAGTAGGCACCTCTTGGAAATAAAGGATTAAAAGAATTTAATTTGCCATCCTCGTAATTTCTATCACCGGTTATAAGTTCTGTTTTTAAGCCAATCTGTGGCTTGAATTTTAATGAATTAAAACTGTACAGTATGTTGGAGGATATTGTCCAGGCCGCTATATCCTTTGATGCGAATTTTCCCCATTGATATAGCCCTTCAAAATCATACTGCCAGTTACCTGATTTTTTCCATACTCTAGTCCCGATGGAATGGCGTAACTCTTTACCTTTTCCATCGTCAAAAGTTGATGTTGCTTTGTATAAACCGAAATAATAGAAATCCATGTTTTGCAGAACCGGAATTTTATTTAGGACCATGTAAGCACCCCAGAATTTGGTGTTTTTATTAAACCCGTCGTCGAAAATATTTTGATTTGAGAGAACATAGTGAGAGAAAAAAGCATCTGCCTTAAGATCATTACTGCTGTACATCAGTTTAGCCGCGTCAAAAGACTGTCGGTTATTTGGACCGTCTCTAACAGCAACCAACCTTTGAGATCCATACGACAGTTCCTGGCGGCCCAACCGCATTATTAATTTTTGTTGTTTAGTTACAGGTAATGATATATCAACAAATGCCTGGTGAAGATCTAACTGATTTTCATCTACACCCGAAGGTTTGGTTAACTTGCCATTGGCAAAACTGCTTTGCAACTGTACAAAGGATCTGAAATACTTACCAGCATGAAAATCTGCATGGGCTAAATATCGGGTTAGAATATAGCCATCTTTATCTTTTGGAGCTTCACCCCAATCCTCATTTTTAAAATAGAAATACTGATACCGCACTTCACCTCCGAAACTAATGTACGTCTCTCTTTTTTTGGAAAGTGGATTATATTTTGTTTTCTTATACCAACTATAGCTACCGTCATTTTTGAGTAGGGTATAATCTTCATCATACCTGAGTGGTTTAAAAGCAGGTATGCTTTGGGCATATATATCCACTTGATGAAAGTATAGTAGAAATATTATAAAAAGTTTCTTCATGATTAATATTTTCTAAAAATGTAGAGCCTGTGTTGGAAAAGACATAATATTTAGATCAGTCTAATCGCGATACTTTTTTGTAGATATAATTATCAATGGAATATTTCCCGGGCCCCATTACCAGTATAAATAGAAAAATAAGGCTGTAGTTAAATGGCGTATCTTTTACTAAAGCTGTATCACTCCAATGTAAAATAAAATAACCAGTAAGTGTAACTGCAAGTGTTGGTAATCTTGCCAGTCTGGTACACAACCCTATCAGCATTAAAAAAGGAAAGAAAATATTTGCTGATACGGCAAAGGCATAATTAATAACTTCCGGTAGATATAATGGATTCGGTACTTTTTCTAATTCGGCTGCTCCAATGCCTAATTTTTTAAAACCGTGAACAAATATCATCTCCAGGCAAACAGCTAAACGAAAGAATAACATACCAATATTAAAAGACTGATGAGAGACAGATGGGTTAACTAACCAGGTGAGTATCTTTTTCATAATTAATTGTTTTGATACCCGCCATAAAATTTCACCGGGCTCCATGATGGAATAATAACAGGCATTTCAGGCGCCAGTTTTTTATATACTGCTTCTGCATATACCACTTTCCCATTTACAATGGTTAGTAGTGAATGAACATTTTTAATTTCATCATCAGCGATAGAAAAATAATCCTTGTTTAAAATCACCATTTCAGCATACTGCCCTTCTTCAATTTTTCCTTTTAATTTTTCTTCGCCGCTAAACCAGGCACTACCGGTTGTGTACAATTGCAAAGCTTCAAATCTCGATAAGACATCTTTAACAGGCCAAAACTGGTAGCCCCCAATTGTTTTACCTGTAACTGCCCAATGCAAACTCATCCATGGATTAAAGGTTGATATTCTTGTTGCATCTGTACCAAGCCCCACCGGAATCCCCATGTTTAACATTTTTCGGATTGGTGGCATTTGGCGATTGGGATCACCATGCAATTTTTTATACAACTCCCCCTGAAAATACATTCTGAATTGCACGGCAATTCCGCCACCTAATTTCTTTACCCTTTCTAACTGGCTGTCGGTAATAGTTTCAGCATGATCAAAGAACCATCGCAATCCATTGAAAGGAATTTCACTATTTACTTTTTCAAATATGTCCAGCATTCGCTCAATAGATTCACCATATGTTGCGTGCAAACGAAAAGGCCAGTGTTTTTTTACCAATAACCGGATGATGGGTTCAAGATCAGGCTCCAAATCTTTAGACAATTCTATTCTCGGCTCTAAAAAATTCTCAAAATCTGCTGCACTGGCAACTAAATGTTCTCCGGCTCCTTCTGCCAAGTAGCCGTTTGCCATGAACATATTGTCATTCTTATTGAGCTTTGTTGCCTTTACCCATTTTTCATAATCCTGGTATTCTCTTCCTTTTACCTGTGCAAATAAATAATAGGAGGTTCGAAGTGTTAGTTTCCCCTGTTTAGCAAGTTCTAATGCAATGCCATAGTCTTCAGGAAAGTTTTGTCCACCGCCTGCTGCATCTATGGCACTTGTAAGTCCAAACCGGTTTAGTTCATTGTAATAATGTTGTGTTGAATTCACTCTTTCCTGATGATTAAGCACTGTTGTTAATGCCAGTGTGGTGTAGATTGCTTTTGGAGTTAGCTTGGCATATAGCATTCCTGTGGGGTTTCCTTTGTCATCCAGTTCTACCAGGCTTCCTTATACTTTGTGTCTTTTGTATATTTCAGCACCTCAATACCTTTTTTATTTAAAAAGGCTTTGCCGTACAGGTAAGTAATAAACACCGGTTTATCAGGAACGGCTTCATTAATTTCATCAAGGGTGGGCTGTCTTTTTTCCTGAAACTGGTATTCGTTCCAACCACCAATGACTTTTATCCATACACCTTCTGGCGTGCGGGCTGCCTGTTCCTTCAACATTTCCATTGCCAGTTTAAGCGTTTTTACGCCATCCCATCGTAATTCCGAATTATAATGAAGGCCTTCCCTAATAATATGTATATGACTGTCATTTAATCCCGGTACAACGGTTTTACCACCAGCATCAATTACCTGTGTATTTGAATTTTTAAAATTAGCCAATATTTTTTTTGAACTTCCTGCTGCAAGAATAATCCCATCTTTAACTGCAACCGCCTGCCTGAATTCACCCGGCTTTGACATAGTTGCTATATTGCCATTGTATATGATAACATCAGCATTTTTTTGGCCTGATAATTTTGTTGCAAATAGTAATATGAGCGAAATGAACATTAATTTTTTCATGAGTGATTATTTAATAATAGTCATAAGGATATTGGTTAATGAATCTGGCACCGATAAAAACGGACTATGTCCGCTGTTGAGGGAATAAACTTTTGTAATCCCGGCGGCTAATGCCATTTGCTTTTGCAGATTGATACCAATCGCCTGATCTGCTGTTGCATGGATATAATATTTATCTACCTTGCCAAAAGCAGCAGCGGTAAGCGATACGGGTATTCCAAAAGGGATAGCAGGTTCTACTCTGAATTTGTCGTTTAGCATTTGTTTTACGTCAACGGATCCATCCTGGCAAAAAATTGCAATCCGGTTCGCAGCTATCACATCAAGTGTAAGTTGGTTAGCAGAAGGTAAAAGCGATGGCCCCAATTGTGATTGTGCATCCTGTCCTGCAAGATCAATTAATCGTTGACCGTTTGCAGGTACAAAAGCGGCTATATAAACTAACTTTCCAATTTTATCGGGAATGCTTTCGGCTGTTGCAGTCACCACCATTCCTCCCAGGCTATGCCCCACTAGTATTACTTTTGTATTTGTCGCATTGATAGCCGCCATTACTTTATCCCTGTAAATGTCTATGGATACATTTGCCGCAGATGTGGTGTCAGTTCCATGTGCAGGCAATTCAACTACAATTACTTTTTGCCCTTGTTTTTCTAATCCATCCTTTACAAATTGCCAGACATAAGCACCCTGCCATGCACCATGTACCAATACAAATGTTTTGGCTGGTATAGGATTGCCGGTCTTGGAACAGCCACTATGAATAAACACTATCGTAGCTATAAATATTATTATACCAATAATTTTTTTCATGATCTTATTTTTTAGTAATGCAATAGTTGTTTGGATGTATTTAATTTTATCTTACCCAATCCGGTTGCAAGTGAAATTGGTATTTGTGAAGTATAATTATAGTAAAACATAACAATGCCCTTTACATACTCAGCGTTTGTCTTCACGCCTAAAATGAGCAGCACTTTATTTTTTTCATCAGGATTGTCAAACCTGAGACATTTGACAATTGCAAAATCATTTGTCCTTATATAAATTTTTTCCTGCACCCATAAAAGATATTCTCCGTAAACTTGAAAATCCTGACTGTAACCTTTTTCATGTAAATCAATAATGGCAGTGACTAAATGATCGCATTGATAATCCAAGCAGTTTATTACCTCCATTAATGCCATAACATCCCCATTGTAATCATCACTTTTTTTATCAAATAAATGTGTTAGCATACCATTATTGATTTTTATCTTTTACAAAAGCACATAAATTGTCAACAATGAATTAATGCTTCAACATTTCATGCGCATATTGCGCACCTATGCCATAAGCGCCACCATATTTTATCGCCAATGCAATTACCGCAGTATAAGTCGATTGCCGTGCCCAATCTCTTTGTAACTCTAATAGATACTGCATGGATGTCATTGGTTTTGCACCAACCTGGATCATCCGTTGCACAGCTCTGTCGTGTGCTTCCACGCTAACATCACCACAGGCATCAGTGATGATATATACTTCATAGCCTTCTGATATAGCAGACAATGCAGGGCCAACTATGCATACTCCCGTCCACAAGCCGGCAAAAACGATTTTCTTTTTACCTTTACCTGTAATGGCTTTATGGGCATTTATATCTTCCCATGTGTTCATTGATGTTCTGTCAATGTAATTTGAAGTTGCCTGCGGGTAAAATTCTTCCACTTCAGGAAACACGGGACCGCTGAAAGATTTTTCTGCAACCGTTGTAACAACTGTTGCTACCCTAAAGATTTTAGAAGCACCTGCAACCAGAGCCGTATTGCTACGCAGCTCAGTAATACTGATACTCTTTGTAGCAAAAGCCATCTGGCCTTCATTGTCTATCAGCACCAATGTATGATTGGTGGGATCGAGCAATTCTGCAGATGGTTTTTGTGCCAATGCACTGAAACAAAACCAGGAAAGAGTTGTGACAAAAAATGAAACGATTACTTTTTTCATAATAACTATTTTAAAAGTTTGAAATATTTTTTTACTTATTTAAAAAATCTAAAAGCCCTTTTTGAACCTGTGCGGTTTGTTCCTGCACAATCCAATGGCCAGAACCTGTAATTTTTACTTCAGTTACATTATTTGCCAATAGCCTGCAATGCTCTGCCAGGAAAGGTGCGCTAAAATATTCTCCACCCATGGCAAGCAAAGGCATGGTCAATTTATTTTTCATGAACTCATGATTATCTTTTACATCTTGTGGAAAGGTTCCGAACCAATGAAAACTCCCGGTAGTAGAACCTTTAATCGCGAAACTTCTTATAAATTCATCGCTCTCCATTTTGGTAAATGGATTTTTTACAAAACCATACTGAGGCCAAAAATCGGTAAGGAATTTCCTTTCTTTTCCTTCAACAATATCACCCGCTATTGGTCTTGCAAAAAAACCGAAATGCCATACTTTAGTTGATAATTGTTGCCAAATGGGTTCAACACCTGGAATTAATGCATCCAATAAAGCAATTTTTTTAACTCCACCAGGATATTGGGCGGCATAGGCATATGCAACCATCATCCCAATATCATGTCCAACCAGATTGATACTTTTGTAACCTAACCCAGACATCAATTCGTGCATGTCAGTGGCCATGTTTTTCTTATCATATCCACCTCGTGGTTTGCCCGATTCTCCAATTCCCCGCAAGTCTGGAGCTATTACAGTAAAATGCTTCGAAAGCTCAGGCAATAAACGGTTCCACATATACCAGTTTTGCCCAAAACCGTGAACCAGTAACAAAGGCTCACCTTTTCCACCGATTACATAGTGAATGTCAACGCCATTCACGTTAGCATATTTGTGTTGAAATCCGACCGGAGGAGATGCAGGTTTACTTGTTTGTGCGACTGCGGTGACGCTTACCATTACAAATAATAGTATTGCTCCCGCTAAAATTGTTTTTTTGATCATAACGATTTTTTTAGTTTTTAAAATGAAGTTGTTATTATTATTTTTTATTAGCTTTTATGTCTTTGTAGGCAACAGGAAGATTAAAATTGAAATGAAGCCAGTCGAATAAAACATAGCCTTTATTGAATTCACTCATCTTAACGACTTCTTTTGTTTGTTCAAGGCTAAGCCCTTTATTCACTGCATCTTCTATATTTCTTTTGAGTGCCTCAACATAATCAACGGTATATTTTATCCCCGCCTTATTTGTTATTCGTCCGTGGCCGGGGATAACAATTGCATCGTCAGGTAAAAAGTAATACATCTTTTTTAGGTTAGCTGCAGGTTCTAAAAAATAACCATCAAATAGCCAGGGAATGGCTGGACTCTCTGCAATAAAAGGATTGCCTGCCCAAAAAACTTTTGAGGATGCCAGCCAGATAAAAAGGTCTGCCGGAGATTGTGCCGTACCGGTATTTATGAATTCCACAATTTTTTCATTACCTAAGTCAATTTTGAGATTGCTATTTTTAGGAATTACTATATCAGCCGGTCTGAAGGTTGTTGCTTCAATACCTCTGTCTTGACCAAACAACATCACCATAAACTGCTTTATATTTTCGTAGTTTTTACTGAGGTTTTCCTTGGCAAGTTCATTTTGAATAATGATCGTTGATGGAGGTAACAGGTAGTTAGTAAAACAGTGGTCTCCATGATCACTTGTATTGACAGCATAAATAATCGGCTTATTGGTTACGGACTTTATTAATTTTATTTGCTGGTCAAACAATCGTTTTGTTAACATTACTTCTATCAGCAATACTCCTTTTTCTCCGACAATAAAACCTCCTGTTGTTGCCTGCGGAATTCCTTTTGAAGCTTCCGTTTCTGTTGTAGAAGGTATTATTGCATAAACATCAGTTGCTATTTTATGCAGTGTTAGTTTTACTTTATTTGCATCCCAGATCGGAACCTGTGGCGGCAGCGGATACTGTCCGAATGCCTCTTTCATAGGTAGCATGAAGCAAAATAAAATACATCCAAGCAGTTGAATTACTTTTTTCATTTTTTAATTTTTATTCTGATAAATTGTATAATTATATTTTTTGTGTTGCTATCCAATCGAAAATATAATCAGCATCCTCTTTCCATGTGGGTTGGCCTAAAACAAAATGATTACGTCCTTTAAATTCTTTGTAATCGGTAACTGAATTACTTTTTTTATACTTCTTGTAATTTGAATAATTAAGAGAGGCTGGTATGCTATGGTCATCGCTGCCGGAAGTAAGGAGTAAAGGCGCATGTGGATTCTCAAAATTTATTTTCGCAGCTCCCGATATTGTATCTCTCACCACTAACTTAGATTCTGGTATGGCAAACTTGTAATACGATTGTTTTTGTTCTTCGCAAGTCATTCCATTTGCAAATGCATATTGCCAGCCCCTGAATGACATTAAGAATGATTTTTTTGTAGAAGTAAAAAAACCAAGAGCACCCCAACCGGCTTTAAGAAATGAAAACTTTAATGTGATGATGCCTTGCGGTGGAACCGAGTGAATTGCAATCCCACATACACCTAGGCCACGTTGTAATAATAGTTGTACAATCAGTCCGCCGATGGAATGTCCGATAAGAATGGGCTTTTCTTCAAAGCCCTGAACGATCCCTGCATAATAATTGGTAAGAACTGCCAACCTGTTTGATGCAATACCTTCATCGGGCTGCCGGTTTCTAAGTTCTTCAGGCGAAGCTTCTTTATTAGGCCAGGGAGGTGCAATGGTTTTGTAACCTTTACTTTCAAAATATGCGCTCCATTCATCCCAGCAATTATTGCCAACAAATGCCCCGGTTATAAAAACAACTGATTTGGATAATTTATTTGTCATGCTAATAGTTTGGCTACAGTTTATCCAAACAGATGCCAGCAACACAAAGAGCTATCAGCCAGTTGATTGCTTCTTTACATTAAAATCCTGATCGTTGTATTTCGTTGTATTCTCCGCAATACCACGAAATAAAGTGGTATATTCACTCAATAGACTTTACACTAAAGTTTGTTGTCATGCAGATTATTTTTTAACCTACATTCTCCTTCGCTATTGTACCAGTAGTTTCTGCACTATTTTCTGATTTATAGTATTATTGCTACTATCCGTTTTATAATCTGGCCTGCAATATGATTTGATTATAAAAATTAAAGCGATGAGTAAGTTTATTTTTATTACCTGCATGTTGTTTTCCGTAGTTAAGGAATCAAACGGACAATTGAAGACAGATATGCCTTTGACTGAACTACTTGCACTGGTTTCAAAAAGCAATCCTGATACAAATAAGGTTAAGCTCTTCTTGCAATTATCAAATTACTATTATACTGAACTTACTCCTACCAGGCGGCATCTTGACAGTGCATTCTTTTTTTTGAAGCAGGCTGAAAAACTTGGTACTGAGATTCATTCATTAAAATGGCAACATGAAGTATGGTGTTATTTAGGAAAATACTATTTCAGGGTGGAAGATATAAATCAGTCAAATGATTACCATGCTAAGTTAGAATACGACATAAAAAAAACTGGTGATTTAAATAACCAGATAAAACAGTGGCTCGATTTAAGTGAAAATATTCAGGCCATGGATACTTTTGGCTTATCAAGAATAAATTGTTTTCAAAAAATAATTCAATTGTGCAAACAGACTAATAACATCGAGAAGGGATTAGAATTTGAAAGAAATATCGCAGACGAGCAAATGAAACAGGGCAAGCTGGAACTTGCTGAGGTAGAATTATTAAAAGTGCTTGCCCGCTACAAAAGCTATGGTTTCCCTAATGTACATTACATATACAACCTTCTTTCTATAACTAACAATTACAAAGGTAATTTCAACATAGCACTCAATTACGCCTTAATGGCAATCGAAACTATGCAGAAAACTAAAGATACTCTGCCTCGCACAAATTTTTATACAAGGCTTGGATATATTTACCACGAATTAGGACAAACAGAAAAAAGTATTGAATGCTTCAAAATTGTTTTTCAAAGAGATTTTCCAAAACCAATCAATTGTTATGTTATTAGAGACGCTGGCGTTTTAGTAAGAGATCTTATAAAGCAAAAAAAAGGCAATGAAGCACTTAGTTTTATACTTGATTTTTCAAAAAAATATCCACCTGCTGATTATTATGGAAAAGCCAGTTTATGCAGAACGTTGGCTTACTGTTATTGGGCGTTGCGCAAATATAAACTAAGTGATAAATATATGCTTGAAATGATACGGCTATCACCGTTTCTGGGAAAAAACAATGAAATTAAACAGGAAGTGGAATATGATATTGGTAAATATTATATAACCACACAACAATTTTTAAATGCAGCCTATCATTTTCAAATTTCTTTGTCTGAGGCCTTCTCTATAAATGATATTACAATGATAAAAAATATATACTTTATGCTTTTTAAGGTTGATTCTGCTACAGGTAATTATGTTTCTGCTATTAAAAATTTGAACCAATATCAACTTTTAAATGACTCAATTTTTAATGTAACCAAAAGCAGGCAGATAGAAGAAGTACAGGTTAAATTCGAAACCGAAAAAAAAGAAAAAAACATTATCATTCTGCAAAAGGAAAATCTTCTTCAGCAAAAAAGTTTGAAACAGGCGAACTATACCCGAAATTTTATTTTAGCCGGTATTGTCCTTTTACTCTTAATTATAGGATTGCTTTATCACAGGTATTGGTTTAAACAAGAATCAAACCGGGATTTGGAAGCCAAACAAAAAGTGATCGAAAAACAAAACCTTTCTTTACATCATTTGGTAAATGAAAAAGAATGGTTACTCAAAGAAATACATCACCGGGTAAAAAATAATTTGCATACTATTACCGGCCTGTTGGACACTCAGGCTGGATTTTTAAAAAGCGAAGAAGCTTTGCTCGCAATAAGTGACAGCCAGCACCGGGTGCAGGCTATGTCGCTTATTCACCAAAAGTTATTTCAGAGCGACGACCTTTCTACGATTGAGATATCAGGATATATTCACGAATTAGTGGACTATCTAAAACATTCATTTGATACAGGAAGACGTATTTTGTTCGAATTGGATATAGATTTTTTGGTGGTTAGTCTATCGCATTCCTTACCGATCGGTTTAATACTTAATGAATCCATTACTAATTCAATAAAATATGCTTTTCCGTCAAATAGGATTGGTTTGATAAAAATTTCACTCAAACAATTGAAATTGCATCAATATTTACTTACAATAGCTGATAATGGGAAAGGCTTGCCATCCGGTTTCGATTATCAAAAATCCGGCACGATGGGCATGAGTCTTATGCAAGGGTTAAGTGAAGATATACAGGCAGGTTTTTTAATAACAAATAATAATGGCACTGAAATAAAGATTCACTTTTCTTACGATCCGGTAAATGACAATAATTTAGCGCCACTGGTTTATAACTAATTAATAAAAATATCCTGGTATGAATAAAAAAGTACTCATTGTAGAAGATCAGTTTGTAGAAGCAAATTATCTAAGGTCCATGCTGGTAAAAGCAGGCTATACCGTTAGCGGTATTGCACGTTCAGTAGTGCAGGCCAAAGAACTAATAGCGGCGGATAAACCGAGTTTGGTATTGCTGGATATTTTTCTTTCAGGAAAACTTACAGGTATTGATCTTGCAAAAGAATTGAGAGAAAATAATATTGCATTTATATACCTTTCTGCAAATTCAAACGAAGATGTGTTGACTGCTGCTAAAGCTACGCAACCGTATGGTTTTTTGGTAAAACCATTCAGAGAAAAGGATTTGCTGATTACCCTGGAAATTGCGGAGTACCGGCATGAACACAGTTTAGAATCTACTTTTACGAAAGAAGCCATTTTGCAGGAACAGCTCTCTGTAATAATAGCAAGCTCCTATGCATGGGATCAAAAACTACTTGAAATAGGAAAAGCGCTTCAACCATTTATTCCTTTTGATTTTATAGCTGCCGGTTTTAATACAATTGGTGAAATCCCCTGTTATAGTGCTGGCTTTCTGCGAATAGGTTTTGATGAATACCAGATGATTGGAGTTAATGAACTATCCACGATTACCCGTTTGACATTGCCAGAAATTTTGCTCCTTGTTGCAGCTACCAATACAGATACAACAGCAACTTTTTATAATGATACCGCATTTGAAAAAGTTACCCTGCAACCATCGTTAAAAAAATTGTTTGCTGATACTTTCCAGGTTAAGTCACATCTCTCTTTGCCTGTAAGCCTTTTAAATAAAAAGGCTTTTAGTTTTTGTTTATATAGCAAAAGAGCAGACACCTATCATTCGAAACATATTTCGTTATACAGCCGGTTACAACAGCTATTTAACAATAGTATAGAAAACATGTTAAGAAGTGCAGGCGAAGGACTAACGAAGAATATCACAGCAAATGAACCTGTTGAAACCATATTCAATTCCACCGACCCTCAGGGCTTTGAAGGAATTATTGGGAAGAGCCACTTGTTACTAACTATATTTGACCATATTACACAGGTGGCTCCAACGGAAACATCCGTACTAATTTTAGGAGAAAGTGGAACTGGCAAAGAAAGGATTGCAGCTTGTATACATAACCTTTCGCCCCGCAAAAATCAGCGTTTGGTAAAAGTGAATTGCGCTTCATTGCCTCCCAGTTTGATTGAGTCAGAATTATTTGGACATGAGAAAGGATCTTTTACCGGAGCCACAGATAAAAGAATAGGCAAGTTTGAACAGGCTGATAAAGGAACTATTTTTCTTGATGAGATTGGCGAAATGCCATTTGAATTGCAGGTTAAATTATTGAGGGTATTACAGGAAAAAGAGATAGAACGTATAGGTTCTAAAATGCCTACCAAAATCGACATCCGTGTTATTGCCGCTACCAACCGGAATTTAGAAAAAGAAGTAGCAGAAGGACGTTTTAGGCTTGATTTATATTACCGTTTGAATGTTTTTCCCTTATTGCTGCCACCATTGCGTGACCGTAAAGAAGATATCCCGGCATTGGCTTACCATTTTATGAATTATTATAACCGTAAAACAGGAAAAAAAGTCAGCGGATTTTCAGATAGGATTTTAAATAGTATGATGGACTATGCCTGGCCGGGGAATATACGTGAACTGGAGCATTTAATTGAAAGGAGCATATTGCTTGCAAAAGGGAGTATCATTGACGATATTTTAATTCCTTTTAAAAAGTTACAAGAAACAGTTAACGGTCATGAAGAAGTAAAAATCAAGACCATCAACGAAAATGAACGTGATTACATTATTTCTGTTTTGAAAAAATGTAACGGAAGAATATGGGGGCCCGGCGCACCGGCGGAAATGCTTAACATTCCGCCGACAACGCTGAAATCTAAAATGAATAAGTTGGGTATTGAGAAAACATACACTAATTAGGAAATTTAAAAGAATAACAGTGCCAACCATACTACAACTCCCGAGGTTGTTCTTTATCACATGTAAGCAAGTAGTTATTGTATGCCGATGACGTTAAGATTTAATATAAATTATCGTCTAAAAATAATGCTTCGTTTCTTTAAATGCTTTGAAATTTATCCCATCAGCTAATTTCCCGGGTTTCATTCTTTAAATTAGAACACAATCATCTTATACAAGCAGTAAATACTGTTTTTTCCCCCGACAAATAATTTTCAACTTAAAAACTGACTGGTTCAAGGTAGACTTTGTCCACTTACCTGTTTAGCGGTTGTTGACACCTTCATATCGCAAATACTTTTACTAAAATATTTGCAAAATTTAAATCATAAACAATGGAAAATTATCAAGAAGATTTAACAACGATCAGGTCGGCAGAAGTAGTCAGTTTCACTCAACCCGAAAAAGTACTGTACACGGGGAAAACTCACACGACAGGTGGCCGGGAACATGGAATGTCCCGAAGTTCTGATGGCAACCTGGAAATTAAACTTTCAACTCCCGGTACCGGCGGGGCTGGTACCAATCCTGAACAATTATTTGCCGCGGGATGGTCTGCGTGTTTTGAAGGAGCGATGGGCATTGGCGCCATGAAAATGAAAGTTAAGCTTCCGCCTGATACTGCTATTGACGCTGAAGTGGATCTATGTAATGTTGCTGGCAATTATTTTCTCCAGGCTCGTCTTAACATTAGTCTTCCGGGTTTGGATCGTGAAGTAGCGCAGGCGCTGGTGGAGTTCGGTGAGCACAATTGTCCATATTCTAAAGCCACACGTGGCAACATAGCCACCAAATATAACCTGGTGTAGGCAATTAGCCGTTTGTTGTATTCGAAAGGCACCGGGTCAAAATTTTAAAAACTAAATATAAAAACAATGAATGATTTATTAAACCTCGCTATTGCTGCCCATGGTGGTCTTGATCAATGGAGACGATTTTATACTGTTTCAGCACATCTCTTAGTAGGTGGAGTATTGTGGGCCATGAAAGGGCATGATGGTGTGATAGATGAAGTAGATGTGAAAGTTAATCTCCTTGAACAAAAAACATCCCATATACCCGGCGAAGCCTGGCATACGGTTTATACCCCGGATAGAATTGCAATAGAAACAGGCAACGGCGATCTTGTTGAAGAATTATATAATCCAAGGTCATCTTTCAAAGATCATGTATGGGAATCAAAATGGACAAGCTTACAATTAGCCTACTTTTCGGGGTATGCTACCTGGAACTATTTTAATACTCCCTTCCAGTTTGCAAGACCAGGTTTTGAGGTAAGCGAGATTGAACCATGGACGGAAAACAATGAAACATGGCGGCGCTTAAAAGTGAAATGGCCTAAAGATATTCATACGCATAGTAAAGAGCAATTTCTTTATATCGATAAAGATGGCATGATCAGAAGGCTTGATTATGCAGTTGAAATTGCAGGCAGTGTTTGGTGTGCTCATTATTTATCCGACTATAAAGCCATCTCCGGTATTACAATGGCTACTAAAAGAATTGTGTATTTGATTGGAGAAAATAACAAGCCTCAGTTAGATTCACCAGTTATAGTTTCCATTGATTTTAGTGATATCAAATTTCAATAAACACTTACCTCACTAATGATAATTTTAAAAATCATTTAAAACATGAAACACAAATTTTTCTTAACAACGCTTATTTGCGGCATTACTTTTTCTATGGTACAAAGTCAATCAACTAACGGAAAAGTTATTACAGATTTGCACCAAACTGCGGTTACTAAATTTATTGAAGTAGATGGTGCAAGCTATGCTTACCGAATGTTTGGAAAGAAATCCGGGATCCCTGTTATTTTACTTCAGCATTTTACGGGTACAATGGATAACTGGGATCCTGCAATAACCAACGGATTAGCTGAATACTTTACCGTGGTGCTGTTCGACAATAAAGGAATTGGCGCATCCGGCGGACAAACACCATCTACCATTGAAGCAATGGCAAAGGATGCCATTTCTTTTATAAAAATATTAGGCGTTAAAAAAGTAAATCTTTTAGGCTTTTCGATGGGAGGTTTTATTTCGCAGCAGATTGCTTTCGACGAACCAACGCTAATTAACAAACTGATTCTGGTAGGTACAGGTCCGAAAGGCGGCGAAGGAATTGCAGAAATAATAAAACCGCTGACTGCATCTGCTTCTATGAGTAAAGATGAGCAGAAACTTTACCTTTTTTATGAGACAACTTCTACCAGCCAGGCACTTGGGAAGGAGGCATTGCAAAGGATAAATAAAAGAATAGAGCATCGGGATCCCGATACAAAACTACCTTCTATACAGGCGCAGCTCCAGTCTATAATGCAATGGGCTGAATCTGATCCGGCCTCCCATCATCAGCTAAAAAATATTCATCATCCGGTATTGGTAATCAATGGCAGCAATGATATTGTAGTACCTACGATTAATTCTTATGTATTGTTTCAACACCTGCCCAATGCAAAACTTAGTTTATATCCTGATTCCGGCCACGGCTCTTTGTTCCAGTACCCTGAACTGTTTTTAACTGAAGCGATTCCGTTTTACAAGTAGCCATAACCAATAAACAAAATATTAGCAGATAATAATTAGATTTTATGGAGTTATTAAAATCCTTTGGTGAAAAAATTGCATTTCACAAACAGCGTTCACATCGAATAGAGACACTGGCAGATGGTGTTTTGGCCATAGTAATGACCTTACTGGTTCTTGATATCCGTACTCCGCTCAACCAAATGGAAACTGAAAAGGGTTTGTTGGTTTTATTGTGGCATACCATTCCCAAAATATTTACTTTTGTACTTTCATTTTCACTGGTTGGACAGTTCTGGGTTATTATAACCAACCAATTCAATCACATTCAGGAATCAGATCGCAATAGTATTATTATTGTGATATTTTTTTTACTGTTTGTTTCATTACTTCCATTCTCCACTTCTTTTCTCAGCGAACATTTATGGTCCAGAGTAGCCATCGGCTTTTATGTTTTTAATATTCTTCTTATTATACTAATGGGCACAATGCACTGGCTTTATTGCTGGTATACAGGGTTAGTGAAATTAGCGGAAGACAAAGGGATTGTTATTCATAAAGCCATAATGAGGCTTGCAAAGACTGCACTTATTAGTTATGGCATAGTTGCAGTTACCTGCTTTTTCAGTAACCGTATGGCATTGTATGCCACTATTTTGCTGCAGATACTTTTTACTTTTATTGGATTTTTCGAAATGATTAATTCGGCGTGGAAAAAGAAATTAAGGATCATTAACGAAGCTAATTCTAAAAATAAAAAAGCGCTAAACAATCTTCTTGACGGATCATAATTAATCAACCTCTGCTGTAATTAAAACTTTACGTTCTTCTAAATGAATACGTTTCTTTCATCTCCTTAAACTGTCTAGCGCAATCAAAATATTCCGGTTTAAAAATGACTTACTGGCCATAGACTTTGTCCACTTGCCTGTTTAGTGCTGGGAAATAGACCGATACATGAATAGGTTTACCAAACAATTAAAAAATAAAACTATGACAAAGAAAAAATTTCTTGAGAATACGATTGTTTCCACAGCCCTTGCATTGCTCTTTACTCCAACCTTCTCGCAGCCCAAAGTAAATTCAACACCTAATCCTTCTGTAGCTGTAGTGCCATTCAAAATTAACATTCCGGAATCAGCACTTTCGGATCTACGTCAGCGAATATCGGCAACACGATGGCCGGATATGGAAACTGTAAAGGATCAATCACAAGGCGTGAAGTTGGCGCAGATTAAGGAGTTGGTTAATTACTGGGGCACCAGTTATAATTGGCGTAAGGTAGAGTCAAAATTAAATGCTTTACCTCAATTTACAACGCTGATTGACGGCATTCAAATTCATTTTATACATGTTCGTTCCAAACATGCAAATGCACTTCCTTTAATAATTACCCATGGCTGGCCAGGATCGATATTGGAACTTGTAAAAGCTATTGGCCCACTTACAGATCCTACAGCTTATGGCGGTGGTCCGGAAGATGCTTTTGACGTTGTGATTCCATCTATGCCCGGTTACGGTTTCTCCTCAAAACCAACTGGTACCGGCTGGGGTGTTGAGCGGATTGGCAAGGCCTGGGATGTTTTGATGAAACGCCTGGGATATAGAAACTATGTTTCTCAGGGCGGCGATTGGGGATCTGTAGTTGCAAATGCAATGGGTCGCCAGGCACCCCAGGGATTATTGGGCATTCATGTAAACATGCCTGCCACAGTACCTGCCGATGTAGCAAGGGCACTTAACAACGGTGAGCCAGTACCGGCAGGATTATCTGCAGTCGAGAAAGCAGCGTTTAAATCATTGAAAAATTTATATACAAAAGGCGCTGGTTATGCAGGCATGATGGTCACCCGTCCGCAGACACTTGGCTACGGATTATCCGATTCACCGGCTGGTCTTGCTGCATTTTTCCTGGATAAGTTTAACGATTGGACATACAGTGGTGGTAACGCAGAAAAATCACTCACAAAAGACGAGATACTGGACGATATCACTCTCTACTGGCTAACCAATACCGCAACATCGTCAGCGCAACTCTATTGGGAAAATAACAACAACAACTTCAATGCGGTCGAACAAAGAACGGCAGAGATTTCGGTTCCGGTCGCAGTAACAGTATTTCCGGGCGAAATATACCAGGCTCCAAGGAGTTGGACTGAACGCAGCTATCCAAGACTTATTTATTTTAACGAAGTAAAAGAGGGAGGTCACTTTGCTCAATGGGAACAACCCCAGTTGTTTGCTGAAGAACTGCGTGCTGCGTTTAAATCACTGCGCTGATGGAAACAATAAAATAATCATTAAAAAATTCAACAATGAAACTAAGTAAGGAAACATTTAAATGTGCGATTGTTGCAGGTGCCATGTTGATGCAGGGCACAGTAAGCGATGCACAAACAGCAGCATCAATCATTTCGTCGTCGGACGAAACCATCCGTCCTTTTCACGTACAGATTTCTGAAAAAAAACTCGTTGATCTTAAACGTCGGATTTTAGCTACGATGTGGCCTGAACCGGAAAACGTAAAAGATGAATCACAAGGCGTGCAGTTTGCTACCATGCAGGCGATTGCCAGATATTGGGTGAAGGATTACGACTGGCGTAAGGTAGAAGCCAGGCTGAATGCATTACCTCAATTCACAACGTCGATAGATGGAGTTGACATTCATTTCATTCATGTCCGTTCAAAACATAAAAATGCGCTGCCTGTCATCATTACTCACGGCTGGCCTGGGTCAATCATTGAACAGTTAAAGATTATCGGGCCGCTCACCGACCCTACGGCGTTTGGAGGAAAGGCGGAAGATGCATTTGATGTGGTAATACCTTCCATTCCGGGTTATGGTTTTTCAGGTAAGCCAACTACCCTTGGATGGGAACCGGTCCACATTGCAACAGCCTGGTTAGTGCTGATGAAACGACTTGGATATAAGAAATATGTAGCACAAGGTGGCGATTGGGGCAACGCTATCTCGGAGATAATGGCATTAATGGCTCCTCCTGAATTGCTCGGCATCCATACCAATATGGCTGCTACTGTTCCTGCAGATATTTCAAAAGCACTGGCTTCGGGTATTGTACCACCTGATCTTTCAGCCGATGAAAAAAATGCATACGGGCAGTTGGACTTTTTTTATAAAAAGGGACTGGGCTATGCGAATCAGATGGGCCTCCGTCCGCAGACGCTTTATGGAATTGCGGATTCACCTATCGGCCTGGCAGCATGGATACTTGACCACGATGCACGAAGCTACTCACTCATCGCACGTGTGTTTAATGGAAAGTCAGAAGGGCTCACCAGGGATGATATTCTCGACAATATCACACTGTACTGGGTTACAAATACGGCAATCTCTTCGGCCCGCCTTTATTGGGAAACTTTTCAGATTGCAACGGGTGGGTTTTTCGATCCAAGAAATGTTGCCATACCTGTTGCGGTGAGCGTTTTCCCGGACGAAATTTACGCAGCTCCGAAAAGTTGGGCCGTGAAAGCATATCCCAAACTCATTTATTTCAACAAGCTTGATAAGGGCGGACATTTTGCTGCATGGGAACAACCCAAGGTTTTCGCTGAAGAATTAAGAGCATCTTTCAAAACATTGCGTTGATTCGATAAAGAATAGAATAGATATAGCAAGTACCAGCTTTTCATTCTCAGAATTCATAAGAATAGTTCGATCATAAATATTAATAATAGAAAAAAACAACAATCATGAAAAAAATATTTTGCATAATGCTTTTTATAGTTGCAGCTATGATGAGCATCACGTCACAGGCGCAGGTAAAAAATATTGTGCTGGTTCATGGGGCCTTTGCCGATGGATCGGGCTGGCAAAAAGTCTACACTATTCTAAAATCACGTGGCTATAACGTAAGCGTCGTTGGAAATCCGAATACAGGTTTAGAAGATGATGTAGCCGCAACGAAAAGAGTATTGGACAGACAGACAGGTGGGGTTATTTTAGTAGGTCATTCTTATGGAGGGGCAATCATTACCCTGGCAGGTAATTCAGATAAAGTGGTTGGACTTGTTTATATAGCTGCATTTGCCCCGAAGAAAGGGGAGACATTGGGAGGATTACTCGGTTCATACCCCGTCGATCCCTTGTCGGGAATACTACCACCAGTAAATGGTTTTGCATGGTACGACCTTGCAAAATATCATTCAGGTTTTTGTGCCGACCTACCAAAAGATGTAGCTGATTTTATGGCAGCTTCCCAGGTTCCGGTTGCTGTATCGGCTTTTACGTATGTGTTCAATGATATTGCATGGAAAACAAAACCGAGCTGGCATATTGTGGCAACTGAAGATCATTCGATACCGGTAGCGCTGGAAAGATTCATGGCTAAAAGAACCGGCGGTAAAACAACGGAAATAAAAGCGAGTCACCTGGTGTTTATTTCACAATCAAAAAAGGTTGCTGATATCATTGACCAGGCAGCAGAAGAAATAATAACAAAATAAACAAACTTGTCCGATTAAGATTTTTAAAGTAATAAAATGTCTGAACATCATCAATATAATCGTCGAAAATTTTTGGGCGACGCTTCAATGACACTGGCTGGTACCGGGTTTGCAATATTTGATTTTAATAATCCAACAATGAACCCAGCGGAAACAGCTTCATCAAAATACAAATCAATCAAATCATTCGACACAATCAAACAGATCAATGCAGGAGTTTTAAATGTTGGGTATGCAGAAGCAGGGCCTGTTAATGGGCCGGTGATCATTCTTTTGCACGGCTGGCCCTACGATATTCATAGTTTTGTTGAGGTTGTTCCCTTGTTAGTCACAAATGGTTATCGTGTTATCATTCCCTACCAACGGGGATATGGCTCCACCCTATTTCTTTCGGATACATCTTTCCGTAATGGCCAGCAATCAGCATTTGCTGTTGATACGATTGCTTTGATGGATGCACTCAAAATAAGGCAGGCAATTATTGCCGGCTTCGATTGGGGGGCAAGAACTACTTGTATTATGGCAGCACTTTGGCCTGAACGTTGCAAAGCGATTGTCTCAGTAAGCGGTTACCTGATTGGCAACCCGGAATTGGGCAAAATGCCTTTGCCTCCAAAAGCTGAGCTCCAATGGTGGTACCAGTTTTACTTTGCCACCGAACGTGGACGGGTGGGCTATGATAAAAACCGGAACGAGTTTGCAAAACTCATCTGGCATATCGCTTCGCCAAAATGGAATTTTGATGAGGCTACGTTTAACCACAGTGCCGCTTCCCTTAATAATCCAGACCATGTCGCTATTGTAATTCATAATTACCGCTGGCGGCTTGGCTTGGCAGAAGGAGAGGCGAAATATGATGATTTGGAAAAGAGACTTGCAGCAGCACCAATAATATCCGTGCCTGCGGTAACGATGGAAGGCGATGCCAATGGTGCGCCACATCCGGATGCTACCGCTTATGCTAAAAAGTTTTCGGGTAAATATTCTCACATTCTTTTAAAAGGGGTAGGTCACAATCTTCCACAGGAAGATCCAGAGGCTTTTGCCCAAGCAATTATAAAGGTGGATAGTCTCACCCGATGAATTAAAACTTCTATGACGTTGAATACGTAAAATAAATTTCGGTTACAAGAAATAAAAATAAATAAAATGCAAACAACCGCAGTTATAATAAAATCAAAGTGGGTTATTGACCCGGCTCATAGTCAAATTGGATTCCGTGTTAAACACATGGGGTTTTCAAATGTTCGTGGCAGTTTTAAAGAATTTGATGCAAACATTTATACAATGGGTGACGACTTAAAGAACGCTGAAATTAATTTCTGGTTAAACCCTGCAACAATAAATACAGGAGTAGAAAAGAGAGACGAACATTTAAGGAGTGCAGACTTTTTTGATGTTGAACAATTCAAAGTAATTAATTTTACTGCGTCCAGTTTTGTAAGTGGCGGCAAAGAAGGCAGCTATGAAATGTATGGCGAACTCACCATGAAAGAAATAAAAAACAAAGTCCAGTTAGATGTTGAATTTGGAGGGATTATCAAGGACCCTTTTGGAAATGATAAGGCAGTACTCAATATCAATGGGAAGATTAATCGCAAAGATTGGGGCCTGCATTGGAATACCATCCTGGAAACAGGCGGCGTTTTGGTAAGTGAAGATGTTTGGATTAATTGTGAAGTGCAACTAAAAAAACAACTATAGAAAATTACCCGCAACCTTCATAAAGCTGGATTAACATAAAACTACTAAAGAATGTGCATCGACTTCACAATTCAGGTCACCTTTAATTTTGCACTTACCTGTTTTCAAGCCAGCGAAGAAAAACAGTAACTTTTTCTTTAGTAATGAGCAGCTGGCCGGAAATAGGAACAATAAGATTCACCAGTAGCTTTCTCGCAAAATAATGCTCCACTTCTTTTATCGCATTAAAATTAATGAGGTATTGCCTGTTTAACCGGAAGAACTGGTTCCCGTTTAACATGTTTTGAATTTGATCTAACGAGTGATTCAAAAAATATTCCTGCCCGTCAAAGCATGCAATTACCGAAGATTCATATTTGACATAAAAGAAGGCAATCTTTTCTATAGATACCGTGAAATACTTGTTGTTTTTGAAAACCAGGAAACTTTTTTTGCTGATCGGAGTTGTAATGTCGAACTGTTGTTTGGCTTCGTCATTATACCCATCAACCAAAGAAATACTTTTAGTAAGTTGATTTTTCATTTAATTATTTTTATACTTATTTTGATTCAAACAGAGTGCCATGTTATAACACACTAACCAGAAGGAGTTTATCTTGAAATGCAAAACTTAAGAGCGGCGATATATCGCCTATAAGCGAAATCATAATTTATATTTCGCACAACGATGTCGTTTACTAACCCTTCTATATGCAAATAAATAATTATTGGTATGGATACATTAGGCTACCTTTAATTCATGCCATCTGAAAATAGGAAAGCGAAAGCAATGGCAGCAGGTCCATTAGTAACCGACGGCGAGAAACGTTCAGGGATAGAAGCAAATGCATTGCTCAATCTTCAAAACTCTCCTACCGAAAAAGAAATCTTACAATCCCTGAGCAATGACATTGTGAAAGTGCGGAATAAAAAAGACATCTTAACTTATATTCGTCCCAAGCTCAGACTTCTCTTTAATACAGACGATATATTTATTTGTTTTCTTGATACAATTAAAGAAACATTAAACCCGGTGCTTAGAATTGGAGCAGCAAACCGAATTGATCTACCGGGCTATGATAAAATCGTAAATACAAATTATCCCATACATGACGGATTTATTGATAAGATATTAGACTCAAATGAGCCCATTGTAGTTGATCTTTTAAAATTCTCAAATGCCAATGATTGTATTAAATTTTTCAGAGTTTCGGGATTGGTTCAATCACTTTCCATCAGGCTGATTAACGCAGGAGAAGTTATTGGCATACTGACCTTGTGGTCGGAGACCAGCAACTTTTTCACAGCCCGGTATAAACAGTTAATATCGGGCATCGCAAATCAAATCTCACTGGTAGTCGTAAATATTTTAGCCAATGAGGAAATTGCAAAAAGAGAAGAAGAGAAATCAGTTTTACTTTCGATTAGTTATAAAATTGCTGTTGTAAGAAACAAGAATGAATTGCTTGATCTGCTTAATATAAAATTAAAAGAACTATTTCCAATTAAAGGATTTGGAATTACCCTATTGAATGAAGGTGGTGAAACCCATAGTCCGTTTGTGGTAGATGTACAAGATGAAATTAAAAATGAAGTAGAATTTAAAAAAGTAGCCAACCAGGTATATAGTGTTAACGATGGGGTATTCAACAACATCATTAATGCAGGTGATCCCGTTAAACTTAATGTATCTGAATTGGCAGTTATGCCAGAAGCTCCTGCCTATGTTAATTTCTGGGAAAAAATGGGGATCAAAGAGGTTGTTGGAACTCCCATCAAGATTGGTGAAACTAACCTGGGGTGTTTTATTATACTTCGTGATCATCAAGTTACTAATAATATAAACAATGACCTACTTAAAAGCCTCGGTGGCCAAATTTCACTTGCCATCTCCAATATTCTGGCCAACGAAGAAATTGCAAATAGAGAAAAAGAAAAATCGATCCTGCTTT
>JANPIJ010000277.1:0-43846 GCA_031424955.1 Ferruginibacter sp.
TACCATCTGGTGTACCATTTGGTCCGGAAATATCCTTGAACTTCATATCGCCGGGACGTAGGCTTCCTTCAATAGCACTATAGTCAATTTTATTACTGGTAATCTCAGCTGCGTCCTTAAATACTCCATCATATTCATAAACCAGAAATGCCCCGCCGCTTGTTCCGAAAGTTTGTCCTGTTAATCTTTGGTGAGCCGGTACCCCTGGGTTTTCATCCCAGAAAGTAATCTTGTTTTTTGAATAACCACCATTCACGCTTACGATGAAGGTAAAATCCTTGCTCACCTGGCCATTATAACCTACTCTAAATTCCCAACCTTTATTTTCCAGCTCCCCCAGATTTTTTGGTGGCAGCCTTGTTGCAATACCACTGCTCCATGGGGTAGATCCCTGGGGTTCAATTAACATTTGCTTACGTATATTTTTAAATACATCAAACTCAAAGAATATTTTATTGTTTAGTATGGCCCCTTCCAATCCTATATTGAAATTATTGGCTACTTCCCATGTAAAATTTGGGTTATGTACACGTGGCTCTGTAAGTGTACTTACTATTTGCCCGTTAATTACCTGAGCTGTTCCCAGATTATATAAAGGCAAATAAGCAAATTCCTGCAAAACGCCATTAAATTCAACCCGGTCATTTCCCATTTGCCCGTAAGAAGCCCTGAGTTTTAAGTTATTGAATAACTTTACGTTCTCAAAGAACTTTTCCTTTGTAACATTCCAGCCTACCAATACCCCAGGAAAAAATCCAAAACGACCTACTTCAGGGAAGATATAAGAACCATCATAACGCCAAAGGAATTCGGCCAGGTATTTTTCCCGGTAGTTATAAGCCGTACGGCCAAAGTAGCTTAATCGTGCCTGCTTGCCAAAGATGCTTGTGCCCGAACTTAAGTTATTACCTGCGTCCTGCTGTGTAGGTACACCAACAATAAACTGGTCAACAAGGGGTGAAATAAAGTTTCTTCTGAAGGCAAAAAAGTTATCGCCTTCCCTTGTTTCTTTTTGAACACCGGCTAAAAAGGTAATGTTATGGTCTTTAAACGAACGCTCATAGTTAATCAAACCGGTAAGTGCAATGCGCAACTCTTCTTCATCGGTCATCCTAAGCTGAGGATCAGTAAATGTGGAACGCACCTGTCTTGTCAGCTTTGGAGTTTTGCCATCAGCTTCGTATGACACTTTATCCCATGAGTATAACGACCATGGTTTCTGCCAGCGCTTGGTGCGTCCATTAAATTTATCTACCGCACCTTGCAACGTAATTTTCAAACCTTCAATCCAGGGATTACGAATTTCCAACTGACCGTTGGTTTGAAAATAATCTCGTTTGTTTCTGTCGTAACCAGTTTCTCCTGTGGTAATTAATACAGGATTTTGGCCATTTTCAATATCAATACCGGCTTCTCCATTTGGCCAAACCGCCACTTCTGTAGGTTTGCCACGAACCAGCATTCTGAAAATATCACCTGCACCCGTTATTGGAAAGGCACGGGCCTCCTGGCGGGCCACAATTCCTATGTTGGCATTGATGTATTTATTTACCTTGGCATCCAGGTTAATTCGCATATCATACTGCTTGTAGCTGGTTGCAGAATTCTTATAATAAGCATCCTGGTTTTGATATCCTACAGAGGAAAGGAACTTGAAATTTTCTGAGCCCCCGCTTACCTGCAGGGTATGTTGTGTCTGCGCCGACCAATCCTTAAATACTGTATTATACCAGTTTGTATTCGGATGAGTTAACGGACTGCTGCCATTACTGAATTTTTGAATATCCTCTGCAGTATATGTAGCATTTACTTTTGCGCCATTGTCAGTTCGGGTATATGAACCAGTTGCTTTAAAGGATTCCAATGCTGCAGTCCATTGCTGGTAAGGCACGTCGCTGAATATTTTTTGCTCATTAAGCAATTCGGCGTATTGAGCAGAGCTGCTCATTTTAGGTACAACTGTTGGTTGCAGGTAGCCACGATTAAAATCATACGATACACTGGGCTTGCCCACTTTACCTTGTCTTGTAGTAACCAGGATAACACCGTTGGCAGCCCTTGCTCCATAAATAGCTGCAGATGCATCCTTCAATACTGACATGCTTTCTATATCCGAAGGGTTCAAACGGTCAATACCGCCAGCACGGTCAGGTACCCCGTCAATTACAATCAAGGGACCGCTGTTTCCCATAGTGTTGGTACCCCGTATGCGAATCGTAGAACCGTCAAAACCCGGTTCACCTGTGCGCTGTAAGGCCGTTACACCGGGCAAACGTCCGGCAAGGGAATTAGAAAGATTAAGTGTAGGGGATTTATCCAGATCTGAACCTTTTACAGTTGCCACAGAGCCTGTAACAGTTACCTTCTTTTGTGTTGCATATCCCACCACAACAACATCTTCCATTCTGGAAGTGGAAGCAACAAGCCTGACAGCAATTTCGGATTGATTACCAACGGTTACTTGCAGTATTTCAAAACCTATGGATGAAATTACAAGCACAGACTTTTCATTGGGAACGGTAATTTGAAAGTCACCGTTTTGATCAGTGGTAACTCCTTTTTTAGTTCCTTTTATCGTAACAGAAACTGAAGAAATCGGGTTTCCCTTATCATCCGTTATTTTTCCCTTTACTGGTTTATCTGATGCATTGTCAAAATTTTCTTTTGCCTGTGCATTATTGACCGAGAACAGCATAAAAAAACTGAAAAATGCAACAAGCCAGGACATAGATTTCCTGGGATTTGTGAATTTTTTAATCATATAAGCAGATTGATTTCGTTAATAGAATTTGATTTTGGAAAAGCGAATTGTGTGTGTGTTTGTTTAACTGTCATTCCATGGGATGTGTTGCATTTTGTTAAGTTTTATAATTGTTAGGAAAATGGTGTAAGTGTTAATGGTGCGTTTCCCTGTTTTACCGTCATCTCTTTTCCAGCCGAGGATTCCCTGAAATGTAACAGGGGTTTCAGTACAATCTCCTCCTGGAACAACGTTTCCCCCCTGCCCTCTTTTATGTCAATAATATTAATCAAAAGCCCCAGCGCCTCTTTGCCCATTTGAATTGTTTGCTGGTCTACCGAGGATAGTGATGGGGTAATATGTTCTCCGAAATTTTCGTTGGCAAACCCTATCACGCCAAACTCTTCGGGAATCTTTATTTTTCTTTCTTTTAATCCTTTTATTACTCCCAATGCCGTATAGTCCTCCACTGCAAAAACCGCATCGGGAACCTCATCCAATGCAAAAAAATAATCAACTGCTGATTTCCCGGATTCAATTGAAATATCGCCCGGGAAAATTAATTTTTTATTCACCTTTATTTTGTGCGCCTTCAATGCATCGGTATATCCTTTTAAACGATCATGAAAGCCCTTAATATGCCCCGGCCCTGAAACATGTGCGATCCTGGTATACCCGTTTTCAATAAGGTGTCGGGTAGCCAAAAAGGCGCCGTTATAATCATCAATCACTACGGATGGCATTTTAAATCCTTCAATTGTTCTGTCAAAAAACACCAGCGGCATATGTCGTTTTTGCAATTCCTGGTAATGACTAAAATCAACCGATTCTTTAGAAACCGATGCAAGTATTCCATCTACCCTGGCGCTCAAAAAGGCATCGATGGCTTTTTTTTCCAGTATGGTTGATTCCTCGGTTTGATATAGTAAAATACTATACCCTTTACTGCTGGCCAGCAATTCGATTCCATGCACCACAGATCCAAAAAAATTCATTTGGGCACTGGGAATTATCACACCAATAGTATGTGATTTACCCGACCTTAAGGAGGATGCGATCTTATTGGGCTGGTACCCCAATTCCTTCGCTTTTTCCTGCACAAGGCTTTTAGTTTTATAGCTGATGCGGGGATGATTGTTCAATGCTCTTGAAACAGTACCGGAAGTAAGATTTAAATCCCGGGCAATATGATGTATGGTCGTTTTTTGTGACAAGCTGTGCAATCGTTTGCACAAAATAGATAGATTTTTTAATTTAACAAAACTTTTTAAAAATTTATTTGAAGTTTCGTCTACACCTGTTTAAGGGTGCCCGTTTTTTTTTCATTATTTTCTTAACAATGAATTTAAGGCATTCATTTTCTGTTTCGCTCCACAGGAAAAACGATTCTTTTTTATTTGATTGATGGAGCTATTCCGGCAATTTTATTTTTATTATCCACCTGCTCTTATTGGTTTTAAATTCCCCGTTATGAACGATACAGGCCATACAGCATTTCATTTTGCTGCCATCATTACTCCGGCAGGTATTGAAATAAAACAATCAACAATCTGATATTTGCCCGTTAATTTCGCAGTCATTATCAATGCATCGAAATTGTACAGCACTCCACACCGGTATTTTATTATCAATAAACCTTACAACATGGTTTCACAGTTTGTAAGTACGCACCAGGTAGGGTTACTGGGCGACCTGGATTTTAATTTTCCGGAGGGAACACATGCTGTTGGCAGGCTGGACAATCATTCAGAGGGTTTATTGATTTTAACAACCAATAAAAAAATAACCCGGCTGTTATTTCTTGGCGACACCCCGCATAAACGAACTTACCTGGTACAGGTAAATAATACTATCTCCAAAGAAAATTTGCATCTTTTACAAACAGGCGTTACTATACGCATCAGGGGAGGAAATGTATACACTACGCCGGCATGCGAAGTATCAATTATTGAAAACCCCGAATTGCTATACAACACTGCTACCACCTCAAAATTATATGGGCCGCACACCTGGCTGATGATCACGTTAACGGAAGGTAAATTTCACCAGGTTCGCAAAATGATGGGAGCGATTCGTCATCGTTGCAAGAGACTCATCCGTGTTTCAATTGAAGACCTGGTACTGGGATCACTTGCACCCGGAGGTGTAAGGGAAATGGAGGAAGCAGATTTTTTTAAGCAGTTGAAGATTGGGTTGTGATATCGGGATGCTGGATACTGGATATTGGATACTGGATACTGGATATTGGATACTGGATACTGGATACTGGATACTGGATACTGGATACTGGATACTGGATATTGGATATTGGATATTGGATAATGGATACTGGATACTGGATATTGAGATATCCCAGGTTGTTTTTAATATTATAGTATTCGCCGAAATACCCCAATCTCTTTTCCAATATCTCAATATCCACTCCATTGGGAATTTAAATCAGCAATCAACGAAAATATATACCCATCTCCTGCTTTTATTTCTCATTAATATCACTAAATCTTTCCGGCACGATATTGCCCATTTGGACTAAAAAACTACATGAAAAAGTATTTAATTTACCTCCCGTTAATTTTCCTGGTGCCTGGTTGTGTTGCTAAGAAATTACTCACGCAATCTCAACTGGAAACATCCAGTTTAAGATCCGACAGCGCCAGGCTGGCGAACCAGATTGCAAAGTTGCAGGATAACATGGCTGATTTAAATAAAAAAATCTCCAATCTAAACAATCAAAATTCCCAATTGGGCGAAAAGACCGCTAACCAGCAGAGCCAGCTATCTGAATCGGAAAAAACGCTGCAGGCACAACAACAAAGTTTACAACAGCAGCAAAAAAGGTTGCAACAACTGCAAGACTTACTGGCTCAGCAAAAGAATAAATCAGACGAGTTAAAAAACAAAATGTCGGAGGCCTTAAAAGGGTTTAATTCAAATGAACTTTCCGTTATTCAAAAAAACGGGAAGGTTTATGTAAGCCTTTCTGAAAATTTATTATTCCCTTCAGGAAGTGCGGTGGTAAACCCGAAAGGTGTGGATGCGCTATCCAAATTGGCCGCAGTGCTTAATTTAAATGGGGATGTAGCGGTAAATATTGAAGGCCATACCGATAGTATTCCCATCCGCGGCCGGTTTAAGGACAACTGGGATTTAAGTACTGCCAGGGCAAATTCAATTGTGCGGATATTGGTGGAAACCTATAGGGTAGACCCAATAAGAGTGATCGCTTCCGGCCATAGTTTTTTTGATCCCCTGGATACAAACGCTACCACGGAAGGAAGAGCTAAAAACAGGAGAACTGAAATTATACTTTCGCCTAAACTGGATGAAATGTATAAGCTGCTTGAAATGTAATTCGCATGGAATTTAATAAATGTACCCGGTGAGGCTTTCTTTGAAAAGTGCCGCACCGGGTACATTTATTTTCGCTACCAGTGGTTACCTTTACTTTTCATAACATTACACCTGGTGCAATGTTTATGGCATTTATCAAAGGGTAATTCTGGCACAGTTATCTAAAAATATCAACAATATTTACCCATAAATATTTGCACCATGAAAACAGCATTGGTAGTGGGAAGCACGGGCCTTATCGGCCGGGAACTGATTGCATTATTGCTTGCAGATGAACGATACACCGTAATTGCGCTGGTAAGAAAACCATTGGCGGTCATACATAAAAGGCTCATCCAGGTAACTTTTAATTTTGATCACCCTGATCCGACTGCGGTAGCTGCTGATGAAATATTTTGTTGTTTGGGTACCACCATTAAAGTAGCTGGTAGTAAACCCGCCTTTTATAGAGTAGATTTTGAATATGTTTTGTCTGTAGCGCAAACAGGATTTTCAAATGGAGTAAAAAAATTTGCATTGATATCCTCCATGGGGGCTAATAAAAATTCCGGCATATTTTACAACCAAACAAAAGGAGCAATTGAAGAAGCAGTTACCCGGATTGGATATGAAAGTATATTTATTTTCAGGCCATCCATTTTGCTTGGGCAGCGAACAGAATTTCGTTTAGGAGAAATGATCGGGAAAGTTTTGATGAGGACTTTTGATTTCCTGGTCCCTAAAAAATATAAAGCGATCCATGCAAGGCAGGTGGCAAAAGCAATGATTGTTACCATGAATTCCAATAAAACCGGTTTACACATATTGGAATCAGATGAGATTGCATCCATCAAATAAACAAAGATTTGTTTCACCAAGGAAAATATAGGTTTACAAAATAAAATGAATAATCTACCACACAGTAGGTTTCAATCTTCAGCCCGGGCAGGAAGTGTTTTTGTGCAGCTTTCCCTCCATTCCCTTCTTTCATATATTTTCTTCCGGATCGGCTGAAAGCTGCCAAACAACGGAATAACAACGCCTGAACGAAGCCTATTAAACATTACATTTGCCAGATGAAATTTAACATCTTCAGCGAATTATCATACGAAGTACTCTCTCCAACAACCTTTATTTTTAATATCCAGGCAGCCCGCACAGCCAGTCAAATAATACTCGAAGAATCGCTGCACATCACACCCGCTATACCATACGAGGAATTTGTGTTAAACAATGGAGAGGCAAGATTTCTAAAGATGGAAGTTACCAGGGAGGCTGCATTTACAATTTCTTATGCAGCGCTGGCATCGGTGAAATACAGGATCGTGGAAGAATCAGAATTGTTCAATTCAATACCCATCGTGCAGTTGAGTTCAGAAGTATTGCCGTTTCTGTTTCCCAGCAGGCATTGCCAATCGGACAAACTGCGCAAGTTAGCCATCAAGGAATTTGGTTACCTGGTAAATGATTATGATAAAGTACAAGCCATCAATGATTGGATTTTTTATAATACCGACTATATCACCGGCACTACTGATTCCGGTACTTCTGCCTATGACACATTGATACAGCGGCAGGGTGTGTGCAAGGACTTTGCTCACCTTGGTATCGCCTTGTGCAGGGCGCTTGATATACCTGCCAGGTATTTTACCGGCTATGCCTGTAATCTTAATCCCCCGGATTTTCATGCCTGTTTTGAAGCATATATCTCAGGTCAATGGCTGTTTTTTGATCCTACCAAATTGGTTCCGCTTAACGGCCTGGTAAAAATAGCAACCAGCAAAGATGCAGGAGATGCAGCGGTAGCCAGCTTTTTTGGCAACACCAATTGTACTTATATGAATGTACAATGCGCTGCGGTGGACCATGGCTTTATTCCATTAACGGGTGACAGGCATGCGCTATCCTACCAGTAAGCAATGGGAATTTTAATCCCGTAACACCCCACCCCATTTCTTCCGCTCATTTTATCAGCCAAATTAAAAAACCTTCATCGCTGAAGGTTTTCATAAAGTATTTTCATGTTGCATCCTGAAGCAGGCATATCGCTACATGAGGTATTAAAACGGTTTCAGAGGCATTGGTTGGCTTTCTATAGGATTGGAATCTTTAACGATGTAAAGGTGGTGTGTTTACAAAGAATATTTTGTAGTATAATCTACCCGGTTTTTGTAGATACATTTCGGTACTTTACCTCCACCTGCTTTTATCTGGCATTATTTCTACTAAAACTTTAAGCTGTAAATGATAAGTGAATGTGTTGAAGAAAGCCCGGACCGCTTCCTTCAACACATTCACCTGACTGGTTCCCGCCCGAAATGGCAGAACCACTTACATCATCATCCTGCTTAAAACTTAATTAAACCAGGCGCTTTTACACTCCAAAAAGGAAAAGATATGATTGCGTTAAAATCTGTTCTTTAGTTGAAAAAGCATTTATTACAACCTTTTCACTTTCTCATCTTCCTCCTCCTCTTCATCGTCTTCATCTTCATCAAAATCAAACTCGTCATCAAATTCATCCGCATCGTCATCATCAAACATCGCATCATCATTCAGGGTTACAATCAACACTATTTCACCATCTCCGTCATCTTCTTTTAAAAAATCCCATTCCTCTATTTCCCATCCCTGCTCCAGCAATTCATTGACGCTTTCTACTTCATTAATGGTAAACGGATTGGCAGGGCTTTTTAAAAGCTGTTTTGTGTCTACAGTTACGGTTATTAACTTTTGCATAATTGATATTTTGAGGGTTCAAGTTCGATTGATAATTCATTATTTCAAAGAAAAGAAGGTTATCTTTTTGTAACCTAAAGGTAGGGTAAGATCGCTTCAGTTGCAAAACATATCAACGACTGTTTGTACAACCACTAAACCAGCCATTTTCAAACGCAATGTCACTATTGACGAAAAAATAAAACAGCATCCATCAGCTAATATTTAAGAAGGGATAAAAACAACGCTGTACTTTCTTAATCCTGCGGGAAACTGACTGACCGGGTATCTGGCCTTGTTCCTGCATTATTTTAGGCGGCAGTTCTCTGCCGGCGTCAAAAGTTACAACCCAGTGGAAAGCGAAACGGCATGTTGGTATCCGAAAAAACAGTATTCGTCGCAGGATTTGGAAAATCAATTCTTTTATTGGAATGTATTGCTAATTTGGTGCCATGAAACCAACGTGGTACACTAATAAGTGGGTAATTATTTTGCTTCATTCAGCGGCCTGGGTATTACTATTTTCGTTACCTGCCTTATTAAGACCTTCGTATAATCCCAACGAAACGGCGCGGCCTCAACCCGTACATGACCAGGCTAATTTTATTATTGCACGAATCAACGATGCCGTGCTGATCAGCTTTTTTTATTTTAATTCCCTTTTGCTGATACCCCGGCTGTTTTATAAAAAAAAGTATGGAGTATATTTCCTGGCTGTTTTAATTTGCTTTGGTTGTTTTGTGTCACAGGGCTGGCTATTTCATACCTACCTTAACCCGGAAAAATTTTTTACTTTCCGGAAGCACCTTTTCTTTTGTGTATTTATTTTTTTATTCATACTGGCCTGTAGCATAGCATACAGAACCATCCGTGACCGGATCATTTCGGATAGAATTGAGAAGGAAAAGGAAAATGAATTTCTTAAAACAGAATTGTCGCTGTTGAGGTCGCAGGTAAGCCCACATTTTATGTTCAATGTATTAAACAATATGGTGGCACTTGCACGAAAGCAATCTGAGCAACTGGAACCTTCTCTGATAAAGTTATCATCCCTTATGCGGTACATGTTGTATGAAACTGGCGAAGAAAAAGTATCGCTTGAAAAAGAAACCGAATACCTGCAAAGCTACATCGATCTGCAGCAGCAGCGCTTTGGGAAAAAAGTAGTGATCAATGTTAATATGAAACCGGCGGATAAAATGTATTTTTTAGAACCCATGCTGCTGATACCCTTTGTGGAAAATGCTTTTAAACATGGAACCGGAATGATTGAGCAGGCGAAGATAGACATTGAACTGAGCGCAGAAAAAGATAACTTACAGTTTAAAGTTCAAAACAGGTACAATCCCGTTTCTGAAGAAATAAAAGACAAAGCCTCCGGCATTGGCCTGGTGAATGTACAAAGAAGGCTGGAGCTCTTATACAGCGGTAATCACCGTTTAACCATACAAAAAGAGGATCATTTATTTACTGTTTTACTTCAAATACATTTGTCCTGATGATACGTTGCATTGCCATAGATGACGAACCGCTGGCGCTTGAATTGCTGGAAGACAATATCAGTAAGCTACCCTACCTGCAGTTGGTTGCCAGTTGCGATAATGCCCTGGAAGCAATGAAAATAATGGAACAGGAAAAGGTAGACCTGATCTTTTTAGATATCCAGATGCCAGGGCTTACCGGTCTGCAGTTTATCCAAAGCATGACGGTAAAGCCAATGATCATTTTAGTAACGGCCTATGAAAAATTTGCGTTGGAAGGTTTTAATTTAGATGTAACCGATTACCTGTTAAAGCCGGTTTCACTGGACAGGTTTATGAAAGCCTGCAACAAGGCAAAGGAACTATATGATTTAAAACAATCACCCAAAGAAACGGCTGCAGGCAACGATCCTGGATATTTTTTTGTACATGTCGATTACAGTATGGTTAAAATTACCACATCGGATATTGTGTATATTGAAGGATTAAAAGACTATATAAAAATTCATTTAAAGAGTTCCCAGAAACCAATCGTTACCAGGATGCCTATGAAAACGATCGAGGAGCAATTACCTGCCGCCGGCTTTCTGCGCATTCATAAATCCTACATTATTTCCATCGCCTTTATTACGGCTATCAGAAAATCAAGTGTATTTATCGGTACAATAGAATTACCTGTGAGCGATAATTACAGGGATACCATCGGGCTGCTAACCGGGAAGGCATAGTACAGCCCGCCACCGGCCCCTCCCGATAAAAGATCGGGACCTTGTTCCGGGGAGGTCTTCGCATACCCTGCTAACTGGCCTGGAGCTAAATTAATTGCTAAAAATAAACTTAGATACTTTTGGATCGTTGAAGTGCCTAAACACAATGATCTAGTTTATATAATTTCTTCCGCATACAAACTGTACCCGAACCATTGTATGAGATTCCTTCGCACCAGTGTTAGCTGTCTTGCAAGTCATTTGCTTCAAACCTCCTCCGGCAACAACCGTCCTTTCGTCGCAACATTTACCCCCCTTATCTCTTTTGCTTAATTACCCGGTGTTTGAAATATAGATTTGTATTCAAATAAAAAAGACAAATGAAAAAGCTGCTTTCAATCATTAGCATGGTGTTGTTAACGACCATATTAAATGCACAAATGCCACAGGGAATACCAACCGGATCTAAAACCGCGGCAGCCAATATTGGCCGGGTGTATGGTAAAATATTGGATGCCGATGGTAAACCATTAATGGATGCATCCGTTATGATTATGCAAAAAAAGTTTGATACCGCCAGTAAAAAAACCAAAGATGTTTTAGTAAAAGGGATGATCACCAAAGCCAATGGCGATTTTGATTTTGACCAGCTTCCCATCATGGGCAGCCTGCAGATAAAGATCAGTGCCACCGGTTTTACACCATCCGACATGCCGATATCTTTTATGACCAAAGGGGGTTTGACTGCATCACCCAAACCTTCCTCTCCCGCAGGCATGCCATCTATGGCCGCTATGCCTTCCGTTGAAAAGGATTTTGGGAACATAAAATTAACCACGGACACCAAGCAATTGCAGGCCGTAACCGTAACGGCCAATACACCCGGCATTAAACTCAATGGCGATAAAAAAATATTTAGTGTTGAAAAAAATATCATGAGCGCAGGTGGAACCGGCCTTGATGTAATGAGGAATGTACCTTCCGTAAATGTTGACATTGACGGGAATGTAACCATGCGTAACAGCGCACCGCAATTATTGGTGGATGGCCGCCCAACAACACTTACACTCGACCAGATACCTGCGGATGTAATTGAAAGTGTGGAAGTGATTACTAACCCTTCCGCCAAGTACGATGCTTCAGGCGGTGGTGCAGGCATACTCAATATTGTATTAAAGAAAAATAAAAAATCAGGATATAATGGTAATGTTAGAGTGGGTGTAGATAAACGCGGTGCTGTCAACAGCGGATTGGATTTCAGTGTAAGACAGAATAAAATAAATTTCACGGCATCACTAAACGTAAATCAAAATAAGAGCCGTACATCGGGTACCACTAACCGGTTAAATCTACTGAATACTCCGCAAACATCCATATTTCAAAACAATTCCAATAGAACGATGGGAGCCTTTATTTTTGGAAAAGTGGGGGTTGATTATTTTGTAACCAACAGAAGCACCATTTCATTATCCGCCATAAAAGTGCATGGTGAGTTTAACCCGAATGAAGTCATTTATATCAGCACGGATAGCCTTTACAACTACGGAAAAATAAGTAATTCCAGTAACCGGACTACCTCCGGTAACCGTGAATTTAATGGGCAGGGTTTAGTATTTGGTTTTAAGCACCTCTTTCCAAAAGAAGGAGAAGAGTTAACCATTGATGCCAATTATTTTGGCGGTAAAAACAGTAATAACTCTTTCTTTACAACCAACTATTTTGCCAACAATTCCGGCATCATCATCAATACAGATCTTGAAAAAGCAACCGGTGAAGGAAGTGATAAAAATTTCACGATCCAATCAGACTATGTTCTACCACTTTCAAAAATATCCAAATTTGAAACCGGAATAAGAACCGCTATCAGAAGCAGGTTGAATAACAACAATAACCTGGTATATGATGATAACCTGCAGGATTATGTAATAATTCCATCTGCGATCAGCAATTATAAAAATACCGACAATGTGTACGCCGCTTATGGTACATTCAGCAGCAGCATCAACAACTTCACTTACAAGCTGGGTTTACGTGCAGAAAGTTCCAGCTATAAAGGCGAACTACTCAATACCGGTGATAAATTTTCAAATAAATATGCAGTGAGTTTATTCCCTTCTGTTTTTCTAAGCCAGAAACTAAGCAACAAACAGGATGTGCAGTTTAGTTATACCCGCCGCATTAACAGGCCGAACTTTTTTCAACTGATCCCTTTTACGGACTATACCGATAAACTAAATATTACCAAAGGCAATCCTAACCTTAAACCTGAATTTACACAGGCACTGGAGTTGTCTTACCTAAAAACATTTCCCGGAAATAATACCATTTTAGGATCGGTATACTATAAAAACACCACTAATTTAATCACCAGGTACCTTAGCCAGGAAGTGAACCCCATCACAGGTAATACGGACCTGTTGAATACCTATATCAATGCCAATTCAAGTTATGCCGCGGGTGCCGAGGCAACGGCCCAAAGTTACCTGACCAAATGGTGGGACATCAGCACCAATATCAATGTGTACAATTCTAAAGTAAATACAGCCAATATCACCAGCAGCGCAGCACAAAATGCCATGTGGAGCTGGTTTGGCAAGTTCAACAGTAATTTTAAACTGCCATCCAATTTTGCTATCCAGTTTACCACTACTTACCAATCTAAAACCAACCTTCCGGTTAACACCAATACCGGTATGATGGGGCCGGGAATGCAGCAGAGCCAGAGTGCTTCACAGGGTTTTATAAAATCATCATGGGGAATGGACCTGGCGGTTAAGAAAAGCTTCCTGAAAAACAATGCCGCCTCGGTTTCATTGAGCATCAGTGATATATTTAAAACAAGGATACAAAGCCAATATTCTTCGAGCGATTATTTTACACAACAATACACCAGGCTGCGTGACCCGCAAATGGTAAGGCTTAATTTATCATATCGTTTTGGTAAAATAGATGCTTCTTTATTCAAAAGAAAAAGCATGAAGGGAGAACAGAATGCAACGGAAGGGATACAGTAAAACCCCCGTCTCCGCCGCGGCGGAGAGTTCTGCGACCAGTATGCTATTTTAAGTAACAGTACTATGAAAAAGACTGTTGTATGATCAGGCCGTGGCCTGATCATACGAATTTATAGCCTTCCAAAATGAATTCCCTTAATACAGCGACAAACAAATAGTGGCAACTAACAAGTTGAAATAAATCAGACATCCGACATTAAAAAATCAGACATCTGAACGTTTGTATCCAATTTCTTGTTATTGTTGCATTATGCAGGTTACACTCACCATTATACGCTATCCAAAAGGCCTTACTTATTTCGCTTTACTGGCAATGGCCCTGCACCGCTTACCGCTTTGGTTCAATACAAATATTTCGTTTTTCAAACTAATGGGCTGCGGAAAGAACGGCACTTTTGATAAACATCCCGACTGGCAACAGTGGGGAATATTCGCAGTTGGTAAACAATCATTAAACATCGCCACATTATCAGAAGCAGATGTAACCAGGCAATTATACGGCTCATTCATCCATCACTGGGTCCGCATTTTCAAATGTGAAACCTGGACCATTTTTTTGGACCCAATTGAAGGACACGGCAGTTGGGATGGCAAACAACCTTTTGGTCCATTGGCAAAAAACACTCCGTATAATGGATCAATTGCTATATTGACGAGGGCGACTATTCGCATTTCAAAACTAAAAGCGTTTTGGCAAAATGTAAATGGAGTGGCGGTGCAAATGGCGGGTGCAAATGGCCTTATCACTTCTATCGGCATTGGTGAAATGCCCTTTATTAAACAGGCCACCTTCAGTATCTGGCAAAGCAGGGATGCCATGAAACAGTTTGCCTATCAAATGCAGCAGCATACCGAAGTAATAAAAAAAACAAGACAGGATCGCTGGTACAGCGAGGATATGTTTGTTCGTTTTATACCGGTAAAAACGGTTGGCACCATCAAAGGAAGGGATCCTTTGGAGGGATTGTTATAAATTTGTTGCATGTATCCATGCAGCGGGGAGATAAGGTTGCTTTACATGGCATCCCGTTTACCTCACCCTCGCCATATGAGTGCAGGGCTACTAATTAAAAAAGACGTATGAAGAATATCAAATTGATTGAAGTTCCGAGTGAAATTGGTGCAGGTACCCGTGGCGCCAGTTTGGGAGTAGATGCCATTAAAATTGCTGCACTTGATTTCATGAGTAATTTTTTTGTACATTTTCCATCCGAAAAAATAGAAGTAGAAAACAATTTATTATTCGAGCCCATTCAATCGCCTTATGGTAAAAGAATACATGGCGTATTGAACCTGTATGAAAAAGTTAGCAAAGCGGTAAGTGATTCCATTAAGGGACATTTTTTCCCGGTGGTTTTAAGTGGAGATCATAGTACTGCCGGCGGAACGATTGCCGGCATTAAAATAGCAAAGCCAAACAGCAAACTGGGCGCCATCTGGATAGATGCACATGCAGACCTGCACACACCCTACACCACCCCTACCGGCAATCTGCATGGCATGCCGCTGGCCGCATCTATCGGTGAAGACAACGAAGAATTCAAAGTGCATGACCTCGATGAAAAAACTAAAAAAATCTGGGAGCAGTTAAAAAATCTTGGCAAGATATTTCCCAAGATTTTGCCGGAAGATATTGTTTTTATTTCGCTCAGGGATTTTGAAAAAGAAGAAAAAGCACTGATAGACAAATATGGAATTAAGGTAATTACAACCAGCGAAGTACGGCGAAACGGGGCAGAGAGTGCGAGCCGGAAAGTACTGCGTTACCTAAGTGACTGTACAGATATTTATGTAAGTTTTGATGTGGATAGCCTCGACTCTTCTATTTCAAAAGGAACCGGCACCCCGGTAAGTAATGGATTAAAAGAAAGGGAAGCGGAAGACCTCATCAGTAAGTTTATGCAGAGCAGGAAAATCTGTTGTTTTGAGATAACAGAGGTGAACCCCACATTAGATAAAGAAAACCTGATGGCGGAAATTGCATTCAATATCCTGCAAAGAAGTGTGAATGTGCTGATGATGAATTAGCAGCGTCCTGTCAACTCCCTGGTCATTTCATTGAACGCCTCCAACTCCACTGATCATCAAGTATCCGGTGATTTTTCCGGCTGTGTAGCCGCGGTCGTTACAGGCTGAGTTGATACTATTGGCTGCTATTTTTTAATACTCCGTACCAAATCAAAGCGTCAAACCCTGTTTAGCCATCCATCCCCGGCTAAACTCCGTTGCCAGCCCGAAAATTTTACTCCCCTATTTTTAAACCTCCTCAATAAACCGGCTTTTAATTCGTTAAATAAGCCTAACCTCACTTTTATACCTATATCCATCATGAATAACGACTCATCCATTGAAGAAATTTCTTTCCCGGGGAAACTTCAGGCAAGTTTAAAACGTGATAAAAAAAAATATACGATTTCGAAAATCGTGACAGTAGTATTTCTGCTGGTATTTGCAGGGATTGATATTCTCTTTTCATTGTACCATCATTTAATTTCAGATGTAATCATTTTATCAGCCATTATCTGTCTGCAGGTACCGGCAATCCTGGTGCTCCACAATAAGAAAAACAAATACTTTAGCCCGCCAAACATTTTTTTTATTACTGCCGCCGCCCTGATTGGCATGGCACTGTTGAATTCTTATCCCGAAGGCACGGTCTTCTATTATTTTCCGGCTGCCATGATTTATTTTGCAGGAACGCCTGTTACAAACAATAAGAAAAGGTTCCGGCATTTTATCATTATTACGCTTCTTTTTGCAACCGCCCTGATCATAAATTTTATAAACCTTCCACATCAGAATATACCTGTTTATGCGAACCAGTTGATGGGCTACCGCTTTATTACTTCCATTATTATGTCGGCCATACTTGTAAACAACCTGTTTGCATTAAAGACCTATATTCAAAATTCAGACGACCGGCTGGTTTACCACCAGGCATTGTTTCAATCCTACCTGGATGCATACATTGTTTTTAACCAGGAAACGAAGGAAATCATTGACTATAATAAAAGGATGTCGCAGTTATTTGAATTGCCTGCCGGTACAGAACTTAAAAATCTATACATCAACCAGATCATGATGCGTTATTTAGCCGAAGACAGCGCCAATAAAGAATTGATGATGGATGACATTCCTGACAGTTGGCATGGAGAAGCGGGATTTATCACACACTCCAGGCAAAAATTTTATGGCTATGTAAAAAGTGTGGTTTATTTTAAGGAAGAAAACAAATACCAGATACTCAGCATTCGGGATATTACCCACACCAAGGATGCGGAAAAAGAATTGCAGGTGTACAAGGAAAGCCTGGAAAAAGCCAGCAGGGCTAAGGCCAGGTTTTTAAGCAGTATGAGCCATGAGTTGCGTACTCCTTTAAACGGTATCATTGGCACTTCAAACCTAATCAAGTCTGAAACCAACCTGCCCGACGCCATACAAAAACATATAGATGTGCTGCTGTATTCTTCCGAGCACATGCTTGGGATCATCAACGACATTCTTGATTTCAGTAAAATAGATGCGGGCAAACTGGAACTAAAAAAACAATCATTCCCTTTAAAAAAATGCATTGACAATTTAACCGGGTCATTCGAAACGCAGTTTAAAAATAAACAGCTTCAGTTGATCATTGAGCATAGTCCCCAGTTGGACAATGTGCATTTATTAAGTGATGAAATAAAACTGAGCCAGGTGCTGGCCAACCTGTTATCAAATGCATTAAAATTTACCCTTCAGGGAAATGTAACCTTAAGCATAAAAATTAAAAATGCAACGGAAGATCAAATCATTATTCAGTTTGAGGTAAAAGACACCGGCATTGGAATTCCAAAAGAAAAGCAGCTCGAAATTTTCCAGGGCTTTGCGCAGGTGCATGCTGCCGAACTCAGCAGGAGATTTGGAGGCACCGGGCTGGGACTTACCATTAGTGAAAAACTGGTAGCAATTTTCGGGGGAACGCTTGAGGTGGAAAGTGAATTGGAAAAAGGATCCCGGTTTTATTTTACACTCCCCTTCGCCATCGCAAAAAAAGAGATAACTGCAACCGAACCAAATAATGAAAGTAAAAATGATACGGATATCAGGGGCATAAAAATCCTCGTTGTGGAAGACAATGAAATTAACGCAACCATTTTAAAAAGCTTTTTAAAAAAGTGGGAAATACAGGTGAAGGAGGCGGGAAACGGCGTACATGCATTGGAAATACTAAAGTATCATCATTTTGATTTAATACTGATGGACCTCGAAATGCCCGAGATGGATGGATATACCGCAATAAAAATAATCCGGCAGACAGATACCGTTACACCGGTGCTTGCATTTACCGCATCTTTACTGGAAGATATGGATACCATACTTGGTGATGCTGGTTTTAATGGCTACATTTTAAAACCTTACCGTCCGGCTGAATTAAAAGCCAAAATAGAAGCATACGCACCGCACAGGAAAATAGAATATGCGTAGAAATGGGAGTTGTTTGCACTATAAATTCTACAACTTTTAAAAGTGTAAAATTGTCAAAATTAATTAATACCTGACCAATGGTAACAACTTCCGGCATTTGGTATTACTGCCACCAGTTGTAAAAGAGTAAACTCAATTCTTACGAATACAAATCAAAGCTAAAGTACAGCCATTGAAGCTCCGTAGCAGTTACGGCTTTGTAGCATAAAGCAATAAAAGGATTTACCCGGGAGCAGCCCTGTAAAAGTGGGGCGTACCTACGGCACGCATACATCTAATGAGCATTTACTACAAAGAGTCAGCTCCGATGGAGCTGAATATATCAGGTTCGTAAATGTTTAAGTTCTTAAGTTGACGCTTGTGCCTAAGTGGGTAGTGGGCCTATCAGGCATTCAGCAGGTACCTTTAAAGGAACAAAACGGGATAATACTTTATCCGTTTAAATTTAATTTCAGAACCTGATCAGTTATAACCCCATCGTCATATTCTTTTGCCGCATGCCGGCCAATGAAGGATCCATTTCGATGGCTTTATCACACATCCCCTGCCCTTTATCCTTTTCCCCTTTCTTTTGAAAACAAAGCCCTGCCTGGTACAATGCTTTGGCGTCCTTCATATCCAGCTCCATTAATTTCTGGCAAAACTCCAGCGATTTGTCATACATTTTTTGCCCATAACAGGCTTCTGCGATATCACGTAAAATATCTTTATTTCCGGGCTTCTTTGCCAATATGCCCAATAGTAGTTTTTCTCCTTTTTCAAATTCCCCGCCATAGATATAAGCGTAGCCAAGGTTCTCGGAGAAATCGTTGCCCGCAGGGTAACCAGCTTCCGCGGCTTTGGTAAAAAAAGTGGCGGCACGTTTAAAATCGTTCAGGTTATAGTATAAAAGCCCCAGTTCGTAGGCCCATACGTTTTTAGTGGCGTCCAGTTCAACTGCTTTTTTATAGTAAGGAACAGCCTGTTTATATTGTTCCATGTCGAGGTAACTTCTACCCAAAGTATAAGTAGCTTCGGCATCATTGGGAGTTTTAGCAATTACACTTAATAACCCTTTTACCGCAGCACCATAATCTTCCAGGTGGTAATTACTCATGGCAGTTATCTTTTCTGCATTTTCGCACCCTACACATTTACCGGCAAATTCTATTGCTTTCTGAAACTGGCGATAATCGAAATATAGTGATGTCAACTCCCTGATGGCAGCTTTATTTGCAGGATCCAGTTCATTCAGTTTTGTAAAATGGCCTTTTGCAATATCTGTCTTTCGCATTTCAAGATTCACATAACCATTCTCCAGCCATGCTTCTTGCAGACGGGGATTAAACTGGCTTGCTTTATCGAATTGCCTGGATGCGGGTAGTAAACGACGGGCTGCTTTTTCTTCCATACCTTTTTGAAAATAAAAACCGGCACTATCAACGTGTTGAGAAAAAACCGGCTCCACGGTTGTTACTGTGAGGATAAGGAGTAAGGATTTTATTATCATTGGAAGATTTAAGCCGTAAAAATTATTCCATCTAACGCGTATAATAATCTCTAACGACGCAGACAACCATTTATTTTAAGGAGTACTGATCTTCTTTTACCAGATAGTATTTGAAAAAATTACCATACCATCAATTCACAAGGAAACTACCAATAATTACTTATTCCGGATATTTATCACAATGCAACGGATAAATCTTTGCCGGTTAATTACCTGATGATGCCGCTGATGGAAAATAGTTAGGCTGACCAGAATCAAAAATTAATATTTGTTTAACTAACATTTGTTAACAGTGTGTTGATTCTTAAATAAATATTGCGGACTTTTAACATATAACCAACCCATCCCCTACCAAAACGCTTAAGATGAATATAAAACTTACATTTTTACTTTTTAACTTCCTTTGTTTTACATCCCTTGTTACATCCGCACAATCCATCACCGGGAAAATATCTGATACTGCTACTAAAAAGGGCGTAAGCAATGCCGTGGTTGCCTTGCTTACAACGGGCGATTCGGTGTTGTATAAATTTACCCGTACGGGCAAGGAAGGTAATTTTGAAATCACTAACACCAAACCGGGTAACTATATTTTACTCATTACACATCCCTATTTTGCTGACCTGGTAGATGATGTAAATATTCCATCAAACGGTATGCAGTTCAATAACCTTGCTTTAACTTCCAAAGCCAAATTATTACAGGAAATAATCGTAAAGAGTGGTACCGCCATGAGGATTAAAGGAGATACTACAATTTTTACAGCAGATAGTTTTAAAGTAAGTGCCAATGCAAATGTAGAAGAGCTTTTGAAAAAATTGCCCGGTATACAGGTGGATAAAGATGGGAAAATAAAAGCAATGGGCGAAACCGTAGAAAAAGTACTGGTGGATGGAGAAGAATTTTTTGGTGATGATCCCGGTATGGCGGTAAAGAACCTGCGGGCTGATGCTGTAAAAGAAGTACAGGTGTACGATAAAAAAAGCGACCAGGCAGAGTTTACCGGTATTGATGATGGTAAAACAAAAAAAACAATTAATTTAAAATTGAAGGATGATAAAAAACGCGGCTATTTTGGAAAAATAGAACTTGCAGGGGGCCTGCAGCAAAAAATTGACGATCGTTATAATAACAACATTTTGATGAATGCTTTTAAAGGCAAGAGAAAGATAGCCGGGTATTTTTTAAATGGCAACACTGGCCAGGATGGGTTAAACTGGGAGGACAATGATAAATTTGGTGGTTCAGATGAAAGTTTTTCATTAAGTGCGGATGAAGATGGCAATATCAATTTTAACTGGCAGGGCAGTGTCGATGATGAGCCACGGGTAGATACCCGGAACGGCCTCTTTAAAAACAATAACCTTGGTATCCAGTATTCAAACAAATGGAACGATAATCAAACGCTTTCTTTTTCACCCAAATATAATTTACAGGATTACGACAATACTATAAAAAGCTTCAGGCAAACCCAGGTGGCAGATTCATTTTTTAATGATCGTTCCGAAGAAAAAGTGCATGTAAATAAACAAAGTTTTAAATTAAGTGCCGTGTATGATGTTAAGATAGATTCTTTTAATTCAATTAAATTTACGGGCAAAGCAAGCTTTTACAACACAGAAAGCCAATCTTACAGAACATCGGAAAACACCGGAAAATCAGGCAAACTTAATAACACCAGCTTTCGTGACCTACGCACCAACTCGGATAAAGCGGCGTACGGTGGCACCTTTCTGTTTAAACATAAGTTTAAAAAACTTCGAAGAACATTTTCGATCAATGCAAACTGGAATTCGGTGAATACAGATGGCATTAACTTTTTAAATTCGGACAATGAAATTTATACCGGCGGGGTAGTAACCGGCAGTCAAAAATTTGATCAGCAAAAAGACTATGTAAAGGGTTCAACCCAGTTGATAGCAAAGGCGGTGTACACTGAGCCGCTTAGCAAAAAGTATTCGCTGGAATTAAATTATGAGACCAGTATAAGCAATGGCAACAACGATCAAAAAACCTACTCCTTTTCAACTTCCAGTGGTAAATACGACCAGATGGTTGATTCCCTTACCAACTTATTTGACCAGAAAATTACGGTACATAAACCAGGTTTCAGAATAAGCTTTAACGATAAGAAATTAAAATATAGTTTCGGTTCCGGTATCGGGTTTACGAAATTTAATTTAACCGACCAGACTTTTAATGCAGACTACCTGCGGCGGTACACCAATTTTTTCCCGGGTGCAAACCTTACCTATACCTATAAAAGTAACCGGAGTATAAGGCTAAACTACAATGGGAACACCATCCAGCCACGTATTGACCAGTTACAGTTATTAAGGGATAACAACGATTTCTTTAATCAATATCTTGGCAATCCTTTGCTTAGACCATCTTTCAGCAACAACTTCAGCGTTTCCCATCAGAGTTATGATTTCCTGAAAGATTTCTGGATGTATCAATCCCTCAACTTTACCACCACCAGCAACGCGATTTCTAACAGCAGGGAAATTAATGCATCTACCGGAAAAACAACCAGCCAGCCGGTAAATACCGATGGCAATTATCGGTTTTCTGTATACAGCGGTATAAGTTTTAAAATCAAAAAAATTGATTTGAGGTTAGATTTTGGCCCAACAGCCAATTACAGTCACAGTACCGAAATTATAAACGGGGCCAACAACACATCAAAAAATTTAAATGCCGGCCTCGACATCAGGATGTCGAAGTCGAAAGATAAAAAATACGATATTAATTTCTCCAACAGGTTTATGTTTAATAGTAATGCCACGCAACAATTTAACCGTACGATAAAATACAATACCAATGAACTGGGCCTGGATGGAACATTGTACATAAAAAAAGTATGGTCAATTAAAAGTGATTTCAATTATTTTATGCGGCAAAAAACCGCCCAGTTCCAGGATAATTTGAACAACCAGATCTGGAATGCCAGGGTACAACGTACTTTTAAAAAGGATGAGTTTACGGCCTGGTTTAGCATCAGGGATATTTTAAACCAAAACACCAATATCAACAGGAGCTTTTACAGCAATACTTTATCAGAAGTAACCAATGAACGGCTTAGGCGTTACTGGATGCTGGGCTTTACCTGGAATTTCAAAAATCAACCTGCCGCAGCTCCGGCAAAATAACAATGATAAAAACTTTCGTGATGAAATATAAAATGTATTCTTTTCTTGTGTTGGCATTATTCACATTAGAAGCCGGTGCCCAGCAATTTATCAGTAAGGGCACCATCGAGTTTGAAGTAACAACCAATGTTAAAAAAACAATGGGCAGCAGTTCCTGGGCCGAACAGTTAAAAGACCTGATGCCTGATTTTAAAATAGCTTATTACAATTATTCTTTTGCTGATAATAAAAGCGTGTATAAGTTTGACCACTATGATGAAAAAAAAGCAAGAGTTCCTGAATTTTTAAGAAGAGGAGAAGATAATAATCTATGGTACAACGATTTTAGCGCCGGCCAAACCTATATCCAGAAAGACATGTTTGGCACATTGCTAAATTTAAAAGACAGCATTGCCCCTATTCAATGGAGACTAACGAATGAGAGCCGCCTGATAGCAGGCTTTAATTGCCGTAAAGCAGTTGGCAAAATTTTAGACAGCGTATATGTATTTGCTTTCTATACAGATGAAATAACGATTAGTGGTGGCCCCTGCACCATCAACGGATTACCGGGTATGATTTTAGGTCTTACCATACCGCGATTGTATATGTCAATGATCGCAACTAAACTTAGCATGAATGACGGAAAGGAAAACACGATTAAAGCCATTAATGCTAAAAAATATTATACAGCCAAACAACTAAAAAATATCCTGGATGAAAAAATAAAAGACTTTGGGAGTGACCAGGATGAGGAATCAAAGAGTTGGATAAACCAATTGTACTGGAATACCTTGCTGTAGATTTTTATTACGCTACAGAATTTACATTTTCTATCAGCCACGAAATAATATTCACTTCAATATGTTGAGTAATATTATTTCGTGGTATAAAAGAGATAATAAACATCCCAGTAGTTATTTCACCAATTCCAACACCATCGCTTTATATGATCCAAGCGTAAAATCTTTCAACCCGCTTTTCTCTTTGGTAATTACATCCATGTATTGCGAAAAGCCCCCGGTTCTTTCAGCATATTTATTAAACGAAATAATCTTATCTGTTTTAGCGGTATTCATTACCACCATTACCGTTTGCTTTGCATCGTACCTGAAATAAACATATACACCATCGTCCGGCACATACTGCATCATTTTACCGGTTGTTATTGCGGAAGATGTTTTCCTGTAATTGGCCAATGCATGCACATGGCGCCATATCTCATGATCCTTTACTGTTCTGCCACTCAGCTCAAATTTATTGGCGGTATCACCGGGAAAACCTCCAGGAAAATCCAGCCTTACATAGCCATCATTGGGACTGGTAAAACCGGTAGTGGCCAGTTCATCCCCATAATAAATTTGCGGTATTCCCCTGCAGGTAAAGAGCCAGCTTAAGGATGATTTATACTTATCTACATCTTCGCCAACCACAGAAAAGAACCGGGACAGATCGTGGTTATCCAGGAAGATTACATTGCGCATGGGATCCTTATATACAAAGTCCTGGGCCAGTGTGGTGTACAGTTTGTTCACGCCGTCTGTCCATCCAAAATCTTTTGTCATTGCATCCTGTATTCCCCACAATGTTTGAAAATCAGTAGGTGCCTGCAAATTGCTATTAAAGCCAATGTTGTAATTATTCTGAACAAAATAACTTTGGTTGATTACCCCATGTACCCATGTTTCTCCAAACATGGTCAGGTTAGGATACTCATCCGTTAGCGACTTGTTACAGCGGTTCATAAATTCCAGGTCATTGTACGCATAGGTATCAATCCTCCATCCGTCAATACCAAATTCTTCTACTGTCCACAGGGCATGCTGTATCAAAAAATTTGCTACATATAAGTTGCCTTGATTGAGGTCGGGCATCTGGTTGGTAAACCATCCATCTGCCATCTTTTTCCTTTCAATCATTGCTGCATAAGGATCAAATAATACCTGGTCTTTGTAAGTTGTGTTGGTATAGCTTGGCCATTGATGCAGCCAGTCTTTCATTGGTGGATCAATGACTGTATGATGGTAAACGCCCACATGATTGTACACCGCGTCCTGGATAATTTTCATGCCCTTTGCATGCGTGGCAGTTACCAGTTCATGGTAGGCTTTTTCACCGCCCAGGCGGGGATCAATTTTATAGTGATCGGTAAATGCATAACCATGCTCTGTACGGCTGGGCATATCATTTTCCAGCACGGGGTTAAGCCATAAGGTAGTAACTCCAAGGTTTTGCAGATAATCCAGTTTGCTCGTAATGCCCTGTATATCGCCACCATGGCGGTTAAAAACAGTATCCCTGTTTAACGTTTGGTCCCGCATACCTGCTATCCGGTCGTTGGAAGGATCACCGTTGCTAAACCGGTCGGGAAGCACGAGGTAAATAAAATCAGCAGATGTCACTCCCTGCGCATAATCTTTTCCTTTTCCGCCGCGGCGGGCTTTTAATTCATATTGAAGATTGATATCTTTTAAAAACGGGAAATTAAATTTACCCGGTTTTGCGCCTGCACCAATTACCAGGTCAAGAAAAATATAATTTGGATTTTCAACCCGGTTAATTTTCACCAGGTTCACTCCCGTAGCCAATTTTACACCAGCGGGCCCCATTTTTATCATCGGAAAATGATCGGCTATTTTATCTCCCTGCACCATGATCTGCAGCTTGTTCCATTTCATACCAGTCCACCAGTGGGTAGGATAGCATTTGTATTCGGTTTGCTGGGCATCAGAAAACAGGCAACCACAAAATACTATCATCAATATTATAACAACTCTTTTCATACAGGTTATTTTACTTTTATTCTAAGCGTTAAAACAGCGGCCACTATCATTAAACATCCACCGAGCACAATGGTATAAATGGCATTACCATTAAATAAATGTTTTGTGAAAAACCCTAACAAGGTAGCTGCCAATATTTGAGGGATCACAATAAAGAAATTAAATATGCCCATGTATACCCCCATTTTATTGGAAGGAAGGGCCGCCGTTAACATGGAATAAGGCATTGACAATATACTTGACCATGCCAGTCCAACACCTGCCATACTCAATATCAGCAAATATTTATCCTTAAATAAAAAGAATGAAATTAGGCCGGCACCACCCGCCACCAAACAAATTAAATGAGTTATTGGCCTTGATGTTTTTTTTGCCATCACCGGTAATAAAAAAGCAAAGACGGCTGAGAAACCATTATAAAATCCAAACAGCACACCTACCCAGTTGCCAATCTCATTGTATTCTTTGGAGGAGGTGTCCGTAGTGTTTGCGATATTCTGTGCTAACCCAGGAGTGGCATAAATCCACATGGCAAATAAAGCGAACCAGGTAAAAAACTGAACTACCGCCAATTGCTTCATGGTATCAGGCATCCCGTATAAATCATTCACCACTTCTACCAGGCCGTTCTTTTTATTGTTACTCCAAAAATATCCTGCCAGCAATTGTATTAAGCCAAATGCCGCAATGCCCAGCGTTAATACATACAACTCTTTTTCGAGGGGCATTTCCAAATGCCTGGTATTGTAAAAATATAACAGGAAGGTTAAGATTGCTCCGATAATTAACCACATCCATCCCTTGCTATAAAACGATTTTACAGGAGTGTTTATGATAGAATGATCTATCTGTTGTTGCTCGACAGATTCAAAGCTTTTTAGCTCAGCCGGTGAATATTCCTTTGTAGTAAAAACGGTGTAGGCTACTGATAAAAAAAATACGGCCGCTCCGATGTAAAAGGAGAGTTTTACAGAGGCGGGTATCACACCTGCCGCTGCTTCGTTGGCCACTCCGAACTTTGTTAGGATGTAAGGTAAGGTAGAGGAAACCACCGCACCGATCCCTATAAAAAAACTTTGCATGGCAAAGCCCGCGGTACGTTGTTCGTCGGGCAGCATATCACCAACAAAGGCACGAAAAGGTTCCATGGAGATATTGATGGATGCATCTAACAGCCATAACATAATGGCCGCCATCCACAAAGCCCATACATTCGGGAAAAAAATTAAAGCGACCGAAGCAAGTATCGCTCCAATCAAAAAAAAGGGCCTTCTTCTGCCCCATTTGGGCGACCATGTTTTATCACTTAAATGCCCGATAACAGGCTGCATAATGAGCCCCGTTAATGGTGCTGCGATCCATAAAATAGGAATATCATCGATATTAGCTCCAAGAGATTGAAATATACGGCTAACGTTGGCATTTTGCAATCCAAAACCAAATTGAATACCAAGAAACCCTACACTCATATTGATGATTTGGGATAAACTCAGTATCGGCTTTTTGGCAGTGATAAATTGAGACATAGCAATCGTTTAAAAGTAAAAGTCGTGTAAAAATTACACATTTGCAAAACTACAATAAAAAACATCCCTTTGTGAGGGATGTTTTTTATTTAAATATTTTAAATTACAAATCCATCGGTTAATACTGCGCCCTTCTTCAACACCACAATTCCATCTTTAACGGCATACAGGGAATGATCTGTATCCGGCAGGTGGTTGCCCCCATTAATACGTACATCATTTCCTATCCGGCAGTTTTTATCTACAATCGCGTTCTTAATATAGCAACGATCGCCGATGCCTATCTTGGGAATATTTTTCCCGGTATTATTTTCTATCTCGCTCAGTGTTTCATAAAAATCGTTCCCCATGATGTAGCAGCTTACTATTGTAGACCCATGGCCGATACGGGCTCTCACACCAATTACGCTGTTTTCTATCCTGCTCGCATTGATGATGGACCCCTCGGCAATAATGGTTTTCTCTAAAGTGGTACCACTGATTTTTGCCGGTGGCAACATTCTTGCATGACTATAAACGATCTTTTGGTTGTCGAATAAATTAAACGGCGGAAGGTCTAATGTGAGCGCCAGGTTGGCTTCAAAAAAGGAATAAATATTTCCGATATCCGTCCAGTAACCATCGTATTGAAAACTGATCACCTTATATTTCTCAATAGAAGTAGGAATAATTTCTTTACCGAAATCAGTAGCATCTTTCTTTTCGGTTTCCAGCAAATCAAACAATAACTTTCTGCTGAATACGTAAATACCCATGGAGGCAAGATAATTCCTTCCCTGTGCTTTCATTTCATCACCGGTATCACTGCTCCATTCGCCGAGTAATTCTTTTGCAGGTTTCTCAATAAAGGAAGTAATGGTGTGCTCTTCATCTGTTTTTAAAATACCAAACTCAGGGGCTTCCCTGTCACCAACCGGGATGGTTGCGATGGTAATATCCGCTCCGTGTGACACATGGTTGTCAATCATAGCAGCAAAATCCATTTGATACAGTTGGTCACCGCTTAATATCAACACGTATTCAAAATCATAATTTACGATATGCCTCAATGACTGTCTTACGGCATCTGCAGTACCCTGGAACCATTTGGGATTATCAGGAGTTTGTTCCGCAGCGAGGATATCAACAAAACCCTTGCTAAACAAGCTAAACTGGTAGGTGTTTTTAATATGCTTGTTCAGTGAAGCGGAGTTAAATTGGGTGAGCACCAGTATCCTGTTGAGGCTTGAGTTGATACAATTGGATATCGGGATATCCACCAAACGGTATTTACCGGCAATAGGTACTGCAGGCTTACTTCTGCTGGCAGTTAAAGGATATAACCTTGAACCTGCTCCACCGCCTAAAACGATGGCAATTACTGATGCGCTTTCCATATTATGACAAGTTATTTGTGGGTAAATTTATTATGACAATTTTATATTTACAAACATATTTATTTGAAACCCTTATTGCAAACTTTTATACAAATCAATATAATGACCGGTACTGGTTTCCCAACTAAAATCAAGCTCCATTAAAGTAGCGATTGTTTCTTTCATCAATTTAGGCTGGTTATACATTTCGAGGGCCCTGTATATGGAATAAGTGATATCTCCAACTGAGGCAACATTAAAGCGTATACCATATCCGTCCGGGTCGCCATAATCAATAACGGTGTCCCTCAGGCCGCCTGTATTTCTTACAATTGGAACCGTTCCATAGCGCATCGCATACATCTGGTTGAGTCCGCAGGGCTCTACCCTGCTTGGCATTAATAAAAAGTCGGCACCGGCATACATTTGGTGACTTAGTTTTTCATTGTAGCCAATTTTGGAATTATAATAACCTACCAACTGGGTCTTCATATTTTCCAGTTGCTGTTCTACCCAATATTCGCCACTACCCAGCACAAGGAAATTCATTTTGCCCTCCATGTGGTATACGGCATCATAAATAGCCTGCGGTAATAAGTCAGCAGCTTTCTCATGTACCAGCCTTCCGATAAATACAAACAAAGGCTTCGCAATATCAAGGTTAAACAAATCACATAATATTTTTTTATTGGCCAGTTTTCCTTCTGCCGCATCAGCATTGGTAAAATTGGGTGATATGTAAGTATCAATTGCAGGATCCCACACTGCCGCATCAATACCATTTAAAATGCCGGTACATTTTCCTTTTTCGTATTCAAATAAATTTTCGAGCCCATTCGCACTTGACCTCATTTCCTCCAGGTAACTCTGGCTTACCGTAGTGACTTTCCTTGCACATTTAACCGCACTGGCCAATGGGTTTATCCGCCCCTGCCAATCCAGCTTACCCCACTCCCACGAATCCCAGTTGGGAAGATATTTTGACAGTTCCCAATCCATCCATCCCTGGTACTGCGCATTGTGTATAGTAAGTACGGTAGGAACAGATGACAGATGCCTGTAAGCAAAGCAGTTCTGCATCATAAAAGGAACCAGCCCCGCCTGGTGGTCATGGACATGTACTATGTCAGGACGATGCTGCCAATGCGATAGCCAGTCCACTACTGCAATCTGGAAGGCAGTAAAGCGTTCCGTATCATCACCGTATCCATATACCGACTCCCGGTCCAATAATCCGTTAATATCCACGAGGTACAAATCAAAACCAAGCTTATTGGTTCTTTCCTTGATAATGGTAAAGTTGAACCAGTACTCCCCCATGCCAAAAGAGCCTTTATGCACGATGTCAAAATCGTGCTCGTATAAAAACTTTGTTCTGTACATCGGCATCACTACTTTTGCAATGTGCCCAAGCTGGTTTTGGTATTTAGGCAATGCGCCTACTACATCACCCAAACCACCAGCTTTGGCTACCGGGTAACATTCGGCACTAACGTGTAATATTTCCATGAATATATGAATTGTTAATCGCCTTCAAATTAAGAAGGTTTTCGTTAGAAACAAATTAAGTAATGAAAATTTTTAGTAATGATAAAAATATTCTACTTTGGGCAACCTTAAACATCAATTCTATATGAACCAAAAGACCGCCTCGCATGTAACCACCAAATGGTCACAATTTGGAACCCTGATAACTGTCTTCTTTTTCTGGGGATTTGTAGCAGCCAGCAATGACATTCTGATTCCTGTATTTAAGAAAGCATTTAGTTTATCCCAAGCCCAAAGCCAGTTGGTTTCAGTGGCTTTTTATGTAGCCTATACGGTTGGTTCAATTATTTATTTTGCCATTTCGAAATTTATAGGCAGTGACCTCCTGAATAAAATAGGGTATAAGAACGGGATCGCTGTTGGATTAATAATATCGGCCATCGGCACCTTATTATTTTACCCCGCTGCAAACAATTCATCTTTTACATTAATGATTACCGGGCTTTTTATAGTTGGCCTTGGATTTTCACTTCAGCAAATTGCGGCTAATCCGCTTGCCATTATAATGGGTGACCCCAAAACAGGTTCGCAACGACTTACCATGGCGGGCGGCGTAAACAACTTCGGTACTACCATCGGGCCATTGCTGGTAAGTTTTGCCATATTCGGAAGTGTGGCCTCCGGTTCTACAGTTGCCAGCATCGAGAGCGTTAAAATACCTTATCTGATCCTGGGACTGGCTTTTTTACTGGTAGCCGTTTTTATTAAATTCTCTTCCGTTCCCAATAAGATAGATCTTGAACACGTGGCAGAAACGGAAGCCGTTGTTGAAAGCAAACTGGCACACAAAAATTCCGCCTTTCAGTATCCCCAGCTAATAATGGGAATGATTGGAATATTTGTGTACGTGGGTGTAGAAGTGTCAACCGCCAGCAATTTACCCGCCTATATGGAAACGCACCTGGGAGTACCAACCGAAAAAATTGCACCCTACATTTCATTGTATTGGGCAAGTTTGATGATTGGCCGCTGGACGGGTGCAGTGGGTGCTTTTGATGTAAGCAAGGGAATGAAACAGGCTCTCAGTTTTTTTATGCCCTACCTTGCTTTTGGTGTCTTTCTGCTGGTAAATACAATTGCACAGCATGATGTTACCCAGTTTTTCGTATATGCATTTGTGATAGCGGTGATGATTATCGGAGATATTTTAAGCAAGGGTAATCCTGCACGGATGTTGCTTATTTTTTCAGCGATGGGTATTACCGCATTGTGCATTGGTATGCTTACCACCGGTATGGTAAGCGCCTACGCATTTATAAGTGTTGGATTATTTTGCAGTACATTATGGCCCTGTATTTTTACATTGGCTGTTGCTGGTTTGGGTAAAAATACCGGGCAGGGAAGTAGTTTGCTAATCATGATGATCATGGGTGGAGGAATCGTTAGTTATTTACAGGGGGTACTTGCCGATAAAATCGGGATACAATACAGTTATTTAATTGGGGTTGCCTGCTTTGCCTATCTTGCTTTTTATGCGATCAGGGCCAAGGCCGTTTTAAAATCACAAGGCATCGACTATGATGCATTGAATGCGGAAGGTGGACACTAATCAGCAGACAAAAAAAGACAAATAAATCAAATTTATTGATCGTATGAAAAAGAAATATGCAGTTGGTATTGATGTGGGAGGTACCACCGCCAAGTTCGGTATCGTAGACCGAAACGGGCAGATTCTTGAACAGGACCGTGTTCCGAGTAACGAACATGAAGTGGTGGAAGATTTTATTGATGACATGTATGCCAAACTATTTCCCATGATAGAAAGAGTGGGTGGCATTGATAATTTTGTTGGAATAGGTATGGGTGCACCCAATGGCAATTTTTATTCAGGCACCATTGAATATGCACCTAATTTAAAGTGGCGGGGTATTATTCCAATTGCTGAATTAATGGAAAAAAAATTCGGGTTACCTACTAAGCTCACCAATGATGCCAATGCAGCGGCCGTTGGGGAGATGATGTATGGATGTACCAAACATATCAAACATTTTATCACCATCACATTGGGTACCGGTGTTGGAAGTGGTATTGTGATAGATGGGAAAATAGTACTGGGGCACGATGGCTTTGCCGGTGAACTGGGGCATACCATCATTCGCCCGGGTGGAAGAATGCACAAATCTACCGGTATGGCGGGTAGCCTTGAATCCTATGCTTCGGCAACCGGTGTGCGGGAGACGGCCATTGAAATGCTAACGGAGCATCCCGAAACGGATAGCCTGTTACGCAACTATACCATCAATGAACTAACCAGCGAAACGGTGTACGACTGTGCCATGCAAGGCGACACCATTGCCAACCGCATCTTTGATTTCACAGGCCAGATACTGGGAGAATCGCTTGCAAATTTTATCATGTTTTCTTCACCGGAAGCAATCATTTTATTTGGAGGATTGACAAAGGCAGGCAACCTTTTGCTGAAACCAACCCGTAAACACATGGAAGCAAACCTGCTGCCTATTTTTCAAAACAAGGTAAAACTGCTGTTTAGTGAATTAAAGGAAGCGGATGCTGCTATATTGGGTGCAAGCGCTTTGGTATGGAAGGCTAAGCCGTAAGCGGGAGGTTGATGGTTGATGGTTGATGGTAAAAGGTTGAAGGTTGATGGTTGTTAGTTAATGGTTGTTAGTTGTAGGTTGATGGTTATATGTAATTCCTGAACCATACCAGGCATTCACCAAGTTCCCATTTAAACAGGCAAACGAAATTTATAGTTTAAAAAGACAAGGCGAAAAGTATATACTTTTCGCCTTGTCTTTTTAAAAATCCTGTAGCTACTATTTACTTTAAACCTTCTACCTCATACGATCAACGATCAACGATCAACCTTTAACCATCAACCATCAACCTTCAACCATCAACTACGAGCCAACAAAGCCTTCTCTTCCTCCCATTTACCTCTACCCCATCCCTGTATCACATGTTTTTCGCTGTGATAGGAAGATCGCACCAATGGGCCGCTTTCCACATAATCAAATCCCATGTTGTAGCCGATTTCCCTCAACTCTTTAAATTCATCGGGATGTGCAAAACGCTGCACCTGCAAATGCTTTTTACTGGGCTGCAGGTATTGGCCAATTGTAATTACATCCACATTGCTGTCTCTCAGGTGCTGCATGGTTTGCACCACTTCTTCTTTCGTTTCGCCCAACCCCAGCATAATCCCACTCTTGGTTCTCATACCACCCTGCTTCAGTATCCGGAGGGTTTCCATGCTGCGCCAGTATTTGGCTTGTATGCGTACCTTTTTGGTAAGCCTTTCCACTGTTTCAATATTGTGCGAAACTACTTCCGGTGCGGCATCAATGATCCGCTGAATATTTTCTGCTTCTGCCTTAAAATCAGGTATCAGGGTTTCTAAAGTGGTGGCAGGGTTTAAAGTTTTGATTGCCTTGATGGTATTATACCAGATGATACTTCCGCCGTCCTTTATTTCGTCACGGTCAACGGATGTTACTACCGCATGTTTTACTTTCATCAAATGGATTGCTTCGGCTACCCGTTGCGGTTCGTCCCAATCTACCGGGTCAGGCATACCGGTGGCCACTGCGCAAAAGCCGCAGCTTCGGGTACAGATATTACCTAATATCATAAAAGTAGCCGTGCCCTCGCCCCAGCATTCTCCCATATTCGGGCAATTGCCGCTTTCACAGATGGTATGCAGCTTATGGTTATCTACTAAATTACGAACATGCTTATACTCTTCCCCGGTAGGCAATTTCACCCTTAGCCAGTTTGGCTTTTTGAGTGGCTGCTCTACCACGCCTTCAATTACCGGTAATTCTATCATTGATTGAAATTATATATTTTTAAAAATTGCTTCCTTAAGATGAAATAGTCAATGGTGAATGGGCAATGGTCAATGGTGAATGGTGAATCGGAAAATACTTACCAATCGATCATTAATCATCACTCATTACTCATCACTCATTACTCATCACTCATCCCTATCATTTTCTTTTTCCAAACATGATGGAAACATACGCACTGACAAAAAATTGTTTCGGCTTTGTATATACCAATTGCGGAACGGCTTTACTGTAATACTCCCCGGTGAGCCCAACTTCTATTGCACTCAGCATTTCGTTGTATTTGCCATAATCAAATCGCAAAGCTGCTTTGGCGTAAAGGCCTGGTGTCACTTTCATTTGCCCCCAGCCCTTTCCCAACCCGGAACCTGCGACCTGCAGAAAACTAAGCAGGTTACCATTTGTAAATAAAGAACTGTCTGCGACATAGGCTGATGATCCGGTATTGGATGTTAACGTACTATCCGATGTTTCATACCTGATCAGTTTACGGTTGCCCGCCTTTAAATCATTTACTTCCAGGTTATAAGGGCGCAACAACGCCAGCGCAATTCCGCCACCAAAATTCCCGGTTACACTTACGCCATTTCGGTTGGTTTTATTACCTAACAATATTTGTTGCTGCATACCAATTTTTACCGGGTAGAAATAATTGATTTTACCATAAATAAAGGGTGAGGTGGGAATGGAAATATTGGTTTGCTTTTCTTCTTTAGGATGCTTTCTTTCTGAAATGTCCAGTTGAAACAACAACGCTTTTTTGATGGACTTGGCCCTGCCTATTTCAAAAAAGCCACCATATCCATCCGATGTAAGTTTAAATCCAAAGGCAGAATGTTTATGATATGCAATTACCCCTTCTTCCTCCTGCTTGATCAACGCATTGATTCGTTGCTTACGTTCATCCCGCTTTTCCTTCTTAGTCATTTGAGCCATTGAGGGTAATGTGGCAATCACGGCGAGGCAAATAAAAAATAATTTACGCATATTAGGTTTTTACTTCAGTAAATTTATACAAAAATAGTACAATGACAGCAACGATTCATTATGAAGGCAATTTACGTTGTAATGCCCAACATTTACAAAGCGGAACAATAATAGAAACAGATGCCCCCACAGACAACCGCGGAAAAGGAGAACGTATTTCACCAACAGACCTGGTATGCACTGCGCTTGCAACCTGCATGGCTACTACAATGGCTATCAAAGCAACTGACATGAATATTGAGTTAAACGGACTAACTGTTGACGTCCAAAAACACATGGAAAGTAATCCACGCAGAATTTCTAAAATAGATGTTAAAGTTTCATTTCCCACCTCATTGGAACTGGATGAAAAGGACAGAATCATTTTGCAGCGAACAGGCGATAATTGCCCCGTGGTTAAAAGTTTACATCCGGATTTGGTGCTGGATATACAATATGTCTGATTTTTGGATGTATGACGTCCGCCCGGATGAATTCGTTCGGACGGGTCTGATTTTTTTCTGATTGTACATCCTGCTTTTTTATTCTAAGATGTTTTATCCGCAATAAATAGCTGGTAATTTGGGTTATGAAGCTTTGACCGGCTGTGGCCTCAGTAAACTGTTTCCTACTGCACATTCCAAACAGCGCTTTTGATTACAGTACTCATTCTTTAATTGAATAAGTGCCTGCGAATCAAAAGCGTTTTTATGACCGATGCCCAATGCTGTAAATCCCTTTGTGATATTGTTCTTTTCTGCTGCAAGCTGCTCCAGCCAAAGCAGGGCCTTTTCTTTATACTTATTTTCCTTGTGATGATAGCCGTATGCAAAAAGTATAGGAGCGACCGTATTGATAATGACCGAATGAATCATTTGAATACCAAGGTGCTTCTCCCTGAATGCAGTTGGTTCATCAAAAGTATAGTGGTAGTGCCAGTAATCATTTGCCGTAACGTTCAACAATTTTTTTACATCGTCCAGCAGGACGGTTTCCTTTACAATAGAAAATAAGTGTACACTGTTGTGTACGAGCATCGCCAACTGGGCCAGCCGGATAGTTGGGAAATTAGAAGGGCGCATTCTTAAAAAATGAAGGGAAACAGGTATTGGCTGCAACTGGTATTTCTTTTTATAAAACCGATACTCCTTTTGCAATAACCGGGGATAATCATCGCTAAAATCATTTTCCAGCAAACCTGCCTGGCCAAACAACAAGGCCTCCGTCTGGTGAATTTGACTTTTATGTTTTGCTAAAATACCAATGGGTAACGACCGGGCCAGCTTTTCGAATGCATCAGTATTTACGGTGATGCCAAAATTTCTTGCTATCAGCCACCAGAAGGTTTCTTCCCAATGGTTATTATTGGTTTGCAGATGGTCCAGTATAACGGCAGTTTTAAGTTGCATCCTCTCCACTAAAAGCCGCTCCTTCCATGCAACCCAGGTAAGGGGCGATACCTGCCGGATCATCGCCTCACATGCAATGAAAGATCTCGAATTCATTAGCGCATCAAATCTTGCCAGCAATATCCCCGCTACTTTATTTTGCAGTTCCAATACGGGAAAGGGCAAGCGAAGATTGATATCATCCAGCCACACCACATGCAAAATTACATTTCGGTAGTTTTTATCATCGCTGTGCCGGTGATTATTCCATTCAGAAGACAAAACATGCAGTTCTACATTTCCCGCCCATATTGTATTGCCCACCTTTATTTTGGCATCCAGGAAATCGGGCCCCTGGTTGTGGTTAATATTACCGGGATGAATGATTGACAAGGTCTCGCCATCTGCAGTTACCAATTCAACCCGGTTGAAATACTGAAGCTGCCAGATATATTGAAGCAATTTTTCAGTCATAAGGTGGATGTTTAAATAAGTATGAATTCAAATTTATTCCGCCCTAACCGCTGGATTATTGCCTGTAATCAACCGGCAGGAGGAATATGATTTTTGATGTACTGAACAAAATACAAAAATCATTGAAAATATTACATATTTTAAAATACACTGCTGAAATTTGAAACGAAATATCCAAACATCCAATATCCTATATCACAACAAACCCGCCTTTTTTAACTCCTGCACTACCCTGCTTACGGGCAGGCCCATCACGTTATAAAAATCGCCGGCTACAGATTTAATTCCCACTACTCCAATCCACTCCTGGATGGCATAAGCTCCCGCCTTATCATACGGTTTATACTTATCTACATAAAATGCAATTTGCTCTTCTGTTAGCTTATGAAACACTACTTCTGTAGCATCGGCAAAGGCAATTTCTACTTCATTATACAATATTACCACCCCTGTAATTACGCGGTGCTTTTCACCGGAAAGAGCTGTAAGAATGGCGATGGCATCTTCGCGGTCTTTTGGTTTACCGATAACCTGGTCAGCAAGTACAACGATGGTGTCTGCCGATAGTATCGGCTTTGTAACCGCAACTGCACGTTTAACAGCCAAAGCTTTGTTACGGGCAATATGTACCGCAATCGCTTCAACTGGTAAGTGAGGTGGGTAACTTTCATCTGTTTCCTGTACAATTATTTCAAAATTCACTTCGGCCCATTCCAATAATTGTTTGCGACGGGGTGACTGGGAAGCTAAAATGATTCCCGGCAAATTAAGTGGAGAACTGTTCGCCGGCGGGACTGTAATTGTATTCATATCATAAATTAATTACGAAACAAAGAGTATGATAATGCCCTATGAATATAATTTAATCAGTACAAGGGAACATATACCGGTTAACATTACCATCTTTATCATATTGCTGATGAAATGATACTGGGCTGTAGTTTGTGCCTGGTAAAATTTTTTAAGAATCCAAACCAGTGGCATAATTACCAGTAACAATACATACAATGCACTTAACCACCATCCAATCTGCAACACATAAAACTGTACAATTACCAGGGCCCCTACCAATACCACCAGCCATACACCTACAAATACTTTTGTGGCGGGTACCCCCCATACAATCGGCATCGTTTTACAATTATACCGTGCGTCTCCTTCCATATCCTCAATATCTTTTACTGCCTCTCTTATTAATGAAATAATGAAAGCAAAACCGGCATACAATGCAGCAAATTTATATATCCGGTTCATTCCCCCGGACACTTCGGGTTGGAGCGCCGGGTTTATGGTAAGCGTGGTGTTGGTTGCGAAATACAAAACCAGCACCGTCCAGGCAGTTAACCCGGAAATAATAATATTGCCGGTTAGCAATTTTTTTTTGAAGGTGGTGGAATAAACCCATAACATGAGAGAACATACAATATTGGCTATAATGATGATGAGGCTGGTTTTTAGTGACACATAGCCGCTCAATACAAGGCCGGCAAACGTTATCACGATATGCAAAAAAATAGCCCAGCGACGCCTGATGATTTTCTGCACAACCATTTTTGCAGGTTTATTTACCTGGTCGATGTTGATGTCAAAATAATCATTAATGATATAACCTGCTGCAGCGATCAATACGGATGCAGCAACCAGCAGGTAAAAAAGTACAGTTGTTAACTTATGCTCCTGAAGATAGTAAATGTCCGGCAGGGACGGAACGATGATACAATAAAAGAAAAGCAACTGGGTAAGCGCAATAAATACAAGATTGGGCCATCGTACCAGGCGAAAAAATGCGGTGAGTAATTTCATGCTGCTATTTCAGTTGTGCCCCTAAGCCACAAGGCGGATAAAAGAACGTAATTTAAGGTGTTATTCGTTATTTGTAAACACTCCTTTTTGTATCCTTTTGCATTAGGCTGACTTTCGACGGTTTTTTATTTTGAAGTCACGGTAGTATCCAGGTCCCAGTGGCCATTTAGTTTAAGTACTTTTTCAATCACATCCCTGCCACAGCCTTTTCCTCCGTTGATGGGGGAGATGTATTTTGATATTTGCTTTATTTCCTGCACCGCATCAGCAGGGCAACATGGGAGACCAACTAAATTCATCACCAGGTAATCCGGAATATCATCCCCCATATACAGCATCTCTTCCAGTTTAAAATTGTTGGTTTGGGCATAATCCAGCAGCACCTCTTTTTTATTGTGTACGCCTAAAAAAACATCTTTTACCCCCAGCCTCTCCAGCCGCTGGCGCACCGGTTCTGAACTGCCACCGGAAATAATAGCTACCCCATATCCCTTTTTCACGGCCAATTGCAATGCATATCCATCTTTACTATTCATATTACGGGCCATATCCCCTCCCTGCAAAATCACCAGTATCTCCGTTGCCAATACTCCATCCACATCAAACACGAAAGTTTTTACTGATTTAAATAATTGAAGCACACTCATGAAAAAAATTGATTGGTTGTTGGTTGACTGGTTAATTGGCTAACGGGTGTAAAGTTGACTGGCTAATGGCCCCGAAAAAATTTTGTACATCAATCTATGCATGATCAGCTCATCAACCTCCAAACTATACTAAAAACCTTATTTTTGGTTATCCCGCCACTCGTACACCCAACTGCTTTGTATCATTTCAAGATGGCCTTCCGTACTTTGTTCCGGTTTACCTTCAAATTTAGGTATTTCCATTACCCATTTATGCAGGTCCGTAAAACGAATACGGTAAATCCTGCTCTCACTGAAATCATCCCCAAAACGCTCATACAGCTTCATGGCAATATCTTCATAATCATTCCAGTTAATAGGCGGTTCGAAGGTCATCATAAATAATTTGCTAATTAGCTAATTTGATAATTTGATAATATTTTTAAACTGATTTACCCGATAGAACCAGGGAGAACAATCGTTAAAGGAATTAGCACATTAGCAAATTGGCTAATTGGCTAATTAAAGTTTACTCTCCCAAAAACTGCGTTTGATCAGGCAAAGTTATCGTGATATTACCTACCCCTTCCAGTAAAACGCACTGGCACCCCAACCTCGAATTGATACGTGGGTTTACCGCCCTGTCAATAAAATCCTCCTCCCGGTCTGTCAGTTCTTCCAGCAAATCATCGCCCTGCTCTACGTATAAATGACAGGTACTGCATGCACAAACACCGCCACAATTATGATGTAAATCAATATCGTTTTTTAATGCAACTTCCAGTAATGATTGTCCATTTTCAACATTATCCAGCGTGATCGATGAAATGCCTTTCTGTTCAAATTGATAGGTGATCGTGTACATATTTTTAAGTTCGGGATGCAAACCTACTGTAGAAATCCCATTTTAGGAAAACTTAGTTCAAAAGGACTGTCTTAGTGACTATCTGAATTAGGCAGTTTTTTTATCTAAAAGCGTCCTGCGTTTTTGATTTGTTCATACCTGGCAATTGCAAATTTACCTGGCAGGCGAACAAACCATTTTATGACTGCTGGTTAGCACTCGCATTATATTAAAAATTGTTTGTCCATAATAAAGCATTTGCCTATTTTAACGTTTTAATATTTAACTGTAATTGCTTTTTATGAACATGAAACATAATTTATTGTCAGGGCTTTTATTTGCAACCTTACTTTTTTCAACTGCCTGCAATAACAATCAACCCGAAAAGAAAATTGCTGAAGAAAATAAAAATGATACTCCAAAAGCCGTAACAAAAAAAGTGGAAGAGCCGGTAACAGAAACGAAAAGAGGGCCGGTCATCAATATTGGCGACACGTTATCTGTTAAGCGGATGGTACTTACAATGAAAGACAGTGCCGCAACCCTGGAAAGAGTAAGTTTAAAACTGGGTGAAATTTATGGAGCCAAACTGGGAGCGGTCATTAAAAAAAATAATCTAAAGCAAACAGGCGCCCCCATGGCCTGGTATAAAGGCGACAAGGCTCCGTACTTTTTTGAAGCGGGTATACCCATCGATAAAAAACCATCCAAATTATCAAAAGGTGTCTATATAAAAGAAATGGGTGTTGACAGTATAGTGGTTGCTCATTTTTATGGTCCGTACGACTTATTGCCCCAGGCTTATGATGCGCTGAGAGACTGGCTAAAAGATCATAAAAAGAAGATTAAGGGTGCCCCTTATGAAATTTATGTGGGCGACCCTGTGGATTCAAACGGCAAGGCCATAGATCCCTACAAGGTGCAGACGGATGTGGTGTTTTCGTGGAAATAATACCAGATGTCTGATGTCTGATTTGCTGATGCCCGCCCGGCTGAACGCAGTTCGGAAGGGTCTGATTTTATTCAATTTGCTACTTTATTTTAAATGAACCAGCAGAATGGGGCTAAGGATTCATAATACTGTCCGTCATCCGCAAGTATACTTTTTTAAGTTCCGGATGCTGAGATAATACCCTTAGATGCTTGTCCAATGTGGTAATATCCTTCCTTATTGCCGGCCCGGTTTGCATTTCTACCGGCAAATGATACCGCAGCCGGATCGCAGTTTCTTCAATTAAAGGCTGCAGTATTTTAAAATCAAGGTTCTCTTTATTACAGTAGTCAGCAGCAAGTGAATACAGGTGATTGGTAAAATTACTTACAATCACCGCCGCCACATGTAATTTCAGGCGTTGCTCATCATTTACCACAGCAACCATTGAGGATAATGTGAGGGCAAATTGCTCAATCAGCCTTGTCACTTCCGCCGAATTTCCATCGATGAGCAACGGTATATCCTGCTGAAGCTCCCGGTTTTCTTTTCGCAAACTTTGTAAGGGATACATCACTCCATATCGAATGGAAACAAGTTTTAAAATATCCTTTGAAACCGATCCTGCCGTATGCACAATTAGCTTATCGCCCAAAAAATAGGATTCCTGGATATCATTCAGGGCAGCATCGGCCATCGCTACCACGTATACATCCGCAGTAGTATCCAATATTTTGGGATTGTCGGCAAAAGCACATCCCAGTTCGTTTGCCAGTAACCGGGCATTGGCAATGCTGCGGCTTACCACTTGTATTACCTCGTGATGGGCATTTATTATCAACCTGCCAAATACAGTCGCCACATTTCCCGCCCCAATAATTACTACTCTCATAATTGTATCTTTGAACAAATGAAATTAAAGCAAAAAATAGCAATTGGCTATATCCGGGCCAAATTTAAAATGCTAACCTTGGTATCTAAACGGTTAGCCGCTGAAAAGGCATTTGATTTATTTTGTACTCCATTTATGAAATCAAGAATAAGAACGCCCACTATTTTTGAAGCCGCTGAATTACTTGATTTTGAGCTGGACGGATTGAAAATAAGGGGATTCCGGTGGAACCACCCTCAAACACATAAGGTTTTAATCCTGCATGGCTTTGGTTCTGCAGCTCATAAATTTCACCAGTATATTTCACCACTCATAGAAAAAGGTTACGAGGTGCTGGCTTTTGATGCACCGGCACATGGCAGCAGTGAAGGCACCCGGGTAAATGCCATGCAATACGCCGGTATGATTGAAACCGTAATAAAACTATACGGACCGGTTCAGGGTTTTGTGGCGCATTCGTTTGGAGGAATCGCACTGAGCCTGGCAATAGAAAAAATGATGCATAATGAGGATATGAGTATGGTATTGATTGCGCCGGCTACAGAAACAACGACGGCTGTTGATGCCGCTTTTAAATTGTTGCAATTGAAGGATGCGGAGGTAAGAAGAGAATTTGATAATATTATTTTCGAAAAAAGCGGACAGCCAACAGAATGGTTTTCCATTAAAAGAGCCATGCACAATATAAAAGCAAGGGTACTCTGGCTGCACGACGAAGAAGATGACATTACACCGGTAGCAGATGCGCTGCAGGTGAAACAGGAAAACTTTCCCAATATCCGTTTTATAATAACCAGGGGGCTTGGACACCGGAAAATTTATGGTGATTTTGCCATCAAAAAACAGGTGCTTGAATTTCTGTAATTACTTCACCCAAAAGGCACGAATTGTAAGAATTATTTTGATTTTTCAATTTTGAAGTAATATTGCACTTCAGGTTGATCTGCGAAAAAGCTGCGCAAATTTTAGTCTTTATGGGGTGTAAATGAGTAGCAGCATAGCTTTTGAAGACGGCCCGATGGTAAAAATATTCATAAAAAAATCTACCCCAACTCTCTTTTTTTGGGAAATCGGGTAAAATATACTGTTCACTATGGCGAAGAATCTGTTAATTGTAGAGTCACCTGCGAAAGCAAAAACCATTGAAGGAATTTTAGGAAAAGACTTTGAAGTAAAAAGTTGTTTCGGGCATATCCGTGACCTGGAAAAAAATGATATGGGTATTGATATCAACAACAACTTTAAACCCAAATATATAGTACCGGCTGAAAAGGAAAGAGTGGTAAAAGAATTAAAAAGCATCGCCAAAAGAAGCGATGAAGTATGGCTGGCATCGGATGAGGACCGAGAGGGAGAAAGCATCAGTTGGCATTTGGCAGAAGTATTGGGACTTGATCCCAAAACAACCAAACGCATCGTTTTTCATGAAATTACCAAACCAGCTATTGAAAAGGCAGTAAAAAACCCGCGTATTATTAATATGAACCTGGTAAATGCCCAGCAGGCCAGGCGGGTTGTGGACAGGCTGGTAGGTTTTGAACTAAGCCCGGTGCTGTGGAGAAAAATTGGCATGAGTGGTGGCCTTAGCGCAGGCCGGGTTCAAAGTGTGGCGGTAAAACTGATCGCCGAAAAAGAAAGAGAGATCAACCAGTTTTCTGCAGTAAGCAGTTTTAAAGTAGAGGCTTCATTAGCGGCTACAGATAACAGCAACCGGTCGGTCAACTTTAAAGCCGAAGGTGGTAAATATGATGTACCCGAAGATGCGGAAAAATTCCTGCAAAGTTGTATCGGCGCCAAATACACGGTAAAAGATATACAGGTAAAACC
>JANPIJ010000278.1:0-5111 GCA_031424955.1 Ferruginibacter sp.
CCGGGCGTAACAGTTGTTACATATAAATTGTTGAATGATCCGGCTGTTGCCTGTTCTTTTACAATCACGGTTAAGGATAAGGAGCCACCTTTTATTAAAAATCTTACTGTAAATCCTGCTATACTTTGGCCGCCCAATCACCAAATGAGAAATGTAGAAATTCGCTACGAGCTAACAGATAATTGCAGCGCCTCCTCCGTGCTGAGTATAACAAGTAACGAGGCGCAAGGCGATATCGATGGCACTAATATCGCCAGCGACTGGCAAATCATCAATGAACATTATATTAAGTTGAGGGCAGAGAGAAACGGAAACGGGAATGGGAGGATTTATACGATAACCATTACGGCTACTGATGGTGCAGGCAACAAAACAACCAGGCAGGTATATGTGCGTGTTCCAATTAGTGCATCTGGAATACCGGAAATCAGCATTAAGGCATATCCCAATCCAACCAACAATTATTTCAACATAACCTCATCCACCAAAAATCCCGAACGGGTAAATATCAGCGTCTATAATAGCTTTGGAAGGATAATAGAAACCATAAGAAATGTGTCTTTGTCCAGAAGTGTAAGCTTCGGTGCAAATTATCCACCAGGCACTTACGGGGTGGAAGTTTACAACAATCATTTCAGGGAGAAGTTATTGCTTGTAAAGTTGTCCGACAGGTAAGTCCTAAATGGAAATGCTTTTGACTTAGAACTTAAGTCAGGTTGTTGTACCGTTTGCTTTGTTGGTTTCAGTTCTATTGATCAGCAAATTGCAAATAAATCAATAACAAGGCTGCGGCAGTCATAATAACCAGTGCTGTTACTCCTAATAGGTTTGTAATGGGCGTGTTAACATAGTTGCCCATAATTTTTTTGTTATTGGAAATATGCAAAATGATCGCTATCAGGACAGGAGCCGTTATTCCATAGAGAATTGCAGTATAGATTAATGCTTTGATCGGGGAAATGCCAACATAATTCAAAGAAAGGCCAAGTATGAGTGAAATCGCAATGATGATATAGAAACCTTTTGCCTCATGAAATTTTTTATCAAGCCCTTGCTCCCAGCCAAATGTCTCTGAAAAAATATACGAAAGCGAACCACTCAAAACCGGAATTGCGATGAGACCGGTTCCTATTATTCCAATGGCAAAGAGTAAATATGCCATATTTCCTGCTAAAGGTTTTAAAGCCATTGCGGCCTGTTCTACGGTGTCAATTTGATGAACCCCACCCTTGAATAAAACTGTTCCGGTAGTTAAAATAATAAAATACATAACGAAGCCGGAAAATGTCATTCCAAAGTCAACATCCAGCCTCATGTCATGAATTATCTTTTTATTCACAACAAGGTGAGTTTTTTTATTTTTCATTTCTTCAACCTCAACAGATGCTTGCCAGAAGAAAAGATAAGGTGAAATAGTTGTACCAAGTATGCCAACGAGTATGGCGATAAAATTCTTATCAAATTTTATGGTTGGAATAAATGTGGCTATAAGAATTTCTTTAAAATCCTGTTTGTACAAAAAGGGAACGATAAAATAAACCAACATTACTATACACAGGTATTTAAGAATTGCAGCAATCTTCAGATAAGGCAAATAGATGATTAAGCCTAACAATAGAATGGTAAAAGAAACACTGAAAAAGGAGGCGTCAATGGCAGGAAATAATAGGTTTCCAACAGCTCCCATTCCCGCTATGTCTGCACCGATGTTCATTACGATGGCGGGAAAACTAAAGAGCAACATCAGGTACAAAACCGGTTTTGGGTAGTATTTTTTTAAAGTTCCCGTCAAACCAAGCGAGGTAACTAAACCGATTTTTGCACACATTTGTTGAATCGAAGCCATTAGCGGAAAGGCAACAATCGAAGTCCAAAGCGTTGAAAGTCCATAAGCCGCTCCTGCCTGTGAATATGTTGCGATACCTGATGGATCATCGTCGCTGGCACCTGTAACGAGTCCGGGTCCTATTATCTTCCAATAGCGGGATAGTTTACCTGGTTTTGTTTTTTTTGTCATTCTTAAGCTGCTGTTTAATCGCTGAAAAATTTCTGCATCATATTTTCATCTTGTAAAAAGCAGACTACAACAAAGCCTAAAACTGATATCTCACCTGACTAATATCAAATGGGAGGTAAGTTGGCTGCAAAAAATTTATGAACAAATACCGAATTCAATATCGGTGCCCTGATATGTTTATTTTAACAAGGATGCTTCCTTTGAAATATAATTAAGGGGTTATGTAAGTAAAGTCCGACTGTGAAATCATTACAAACAAGTTGAAACAAAATTTGGAAAACTCCCGGGTCCTCAAATCTACAATTAATTAGACAAGCCTACCTTAAAACGGAGCTTTGGTGGGCCGCTGAATTTATTAAAGTTGCAAGCCGGATTTGATTTGAAAAATGCTATGGATAAATCTTCGCATTATCCTGGTTGGTGTTGAAAATAATAACTACTTGCAATACCGGTAAGATTTCATACCTGGTACCGCTTTTAGTATTTCCCTCGCACTGTACAGTAATACGCTGCCCTTTGCTTTGTGAATCGGTGGTGATTTTTTTTTAAATGTTATATGGCCTGAGTTATTTGCTCACCCAATCGAAAGTGCTTAAAAGCCTGGGCGTAGCCCCCCGGAGATCAATGCTGATTTATTCACCCGGGAGATCTGTAAAACGGCAGCCAAATCATTACACGGGTTCCTGTCGACAGATCATAAAATTCAACCCTGGCTTTTCTATCCTGGTTAATGCTATTATAAATTGCAATTCTATCCTGTGTCACTTTGATCCCGAGTGATATTTTGTGGATGGGATTATTTTTTTTTAACAGGGCTGCTTTTTCCCGACCTATTCCATTGTCTTCCACTGTAACAAGGATATGGTCATTTGAAAGGTCAGCTGATAAAGATAATTTGCCGAATTTACCTGGTCTATTCCTTAATCCGTGAATGATAGCATTCTCAATAAACGGCTGGATGATCATCGGCGGAATTAAATATCCGTCTGTAAGTATTTCATCCGGGATTTTATAAATAGCATCAAACTTATCAGCATAACGCATCCGCTCCAATTCGATGTATAATTTCAAAGATTTCCAATCATTTTCGAAGGGTACCAGCTGGCTTGTGGAATTTTCCAGAACCAGCCGGGTAAGAAGGGAGAATTTTTGGATCATTTCTGAGGCAGCATCCTTATTATTTTCCAGTGCATAAGATTCAATGGTATTGAGAATATTAAAAATGAAATGTGGATTCATTTGCGATCTCAAAGCTTTTAATTCACTTTGCGAAAATTTGCGGTTAAAGTCAGCCAGCAACTTTGCTTCCTTTTCTTTTTCCAGCGCATGGCTTTGTTCCATTAATTCAGCGGTTTTCTCATTAACCTGCATTTCCAGTTCCCTCGTAAATTTATCTTGCAACGCTTTATTTCCTTCCAGCTGTTTTATCAATTGTTCCTGGAACAGGCTTTTATCTTTTTCTACCTGCCGGTCACGGTATGCGAGCCCGGCAAAGTAAAAACACATATCTATCACTAAAGCAATTTGCATAAAGTGGTACACGCTTCCTCTCTTATCTCCACCAACCCAGGCAGGAAGCAGGTAAAATAAATTGAACGTTTGTATTAAAAAGTAAATAGTAAAAGCCGTCAGGATTGTGCTGGCACCAAAGAAGATAAATCGGTAAAAGCCTTTTCTGATAGTAGCCAGGTACCATACCCAACAAAACATAAGTAACAGGAGTAAAAATTGGTGGAAAGGATAGATCTTATTAAAGAAGACTGTATACGGTTTATGTACAATCCATGCCGTTGTATATAAAGATGCCAGGAGAAGCTGAAGAAAAAGAAAATACCTAACAACAAGGGTTATGCGAGGGTATTTAATTTTAATTTCTAAAATTTCCAGGATAAATAATCCCTGCATCAGTATGGCTATCCCATTAATAAGATTAAATAGTTCAATGCCCCGAAGATTTTCAAACCAGGGAAGCTCAAAAGGTGGATATTCGGCCGGGACAACCGTAAGTATGGCGTTTGATAATCCCAGCAACGCAAAATAAAGATAGGCCCGGTCCCTGCCAAGTACCAGGTATTTGATACTCCCGAAAACAAAAAACATAAAGAAGATGCCGGTAAAAAAATGAGCCCATAAAAGTCCAGGCTGAAGTGCAGTTTTATGAAAGCTAAAAGCCTTTCTCTCGGCATAAGATATGTTCTCTAACACCGGGCTTCTAACCAGCATAAAACGGAACCCGATGCGGGGGACTTGTACGAAGTAATTTGTTTGGGAATTTGCTTTAACTACCAGGTCTATCCGGTTATCCTCATAAGAAATTGTTCTTGCTATGACTGCTAATACGAAGCCTGTTTTCCCGATAAAAATTAATTTATCTCCCTCACTTTTATACAAGAGCGCTTTATTCACGCCTATCGGGAATACCAATGCAACGGATGTGTCTGATGAACCGTTGTTACGCAGTGTAAATTCGATCCATGCTGTTTGTACACTATCTTCAAAATAGAGACTGTCTTTTTGAAAGATTTTTTTTAATGGCTGAAAGCCTGTTGTATCAATATTTGAAAGTTGCAGGTCTGTTTTTTTGCCGTCAAATCTTACTGCGGCAAAATCATACAAGGAAAATTCTTCGGAAGGAATTGGCAGATCTACAATGCTTGTACGAGGGGCAGTCTGAGCAAGTAAATTATTGTGTAGGCATATATTAACGATGGCTAAAAACCAAAACAATCGTAGCATATGTCCCTGTATGTTCATCTGTTGTAAAATTACTTGAATACCACCAGCGAGGAATTATCTCCGCTAACTAATACACCACATCTACTCAACCAGTTGAATTTTTCACTCATGCAGATACAAGCGCTGGGAATTCAATGATAATTTGCTGATAAAATATCGGTATTATTCTTAAAAGCAGCGCAAAAAATTTCCTAACTTTTCAATTGTTCCCTGCGTGCATAAAAATGAATAAATTCTCAATGATGATACGGATTGTGTTGATAGACGATGAACCACAAAGCTGCAAATCATTGTCTATTAAGCTGAAGGCGATTGCGGACGATATTGAGATCGTTGGTACGTATCATGACACGGAAAA
>JANPIJ010000279.1:0-26482 GCA_031424955.1 Ferruginibacter sp.
AATAAAACGTTTTTTTATTGCTTTTGTTCCAATACAGTACCAGCAAAAATCCAATCAATGCTCCGCCAATATGTGCGAAGTGAGCGATATTATCACCCTGTACTTTTACCACACCTCCAAAAACATCAAGTGCAATCATTCCCATAATGGCCCATTTAGCCTTGATAGGTACCGGGATGGGTATAATGATCATCTCCGTATTGGGGAACAGGTAACCAAACGCAGCCAGTACACCCATTATTGCACCGGAAGCGCCAACAGTAGCATTTAACCTTAATGCCGCCTGGTATTGATCAGAAAAATCAGCACTGATGATGGTATGATCGATTTGCCAGAAATCAAACGCATAAGATCCCAATTGAAAAAATGCTGCACCCAATCCGCAAATGAAATAGAAGATTAAAAAACGTTTAGGCCCCCAAACCCTTTCTACCATGGTGCCAAACATCCAAAGGGCGAACATATTAAACAGCAGGTGAAAAAAGCCACCATGCATAAACATATGCGTTACAATCTGGTAAGGTTGAAAATAGGTGGATTTGTAATGATGTAATGCAAAAAGGTCCGTGGCGGCGCTTGGTTCGTTATTTCCACCGGTTACCATTTGCGCCAGGTAAACCAATACATTTATAATAATGAGATTGAGTACAATTGGAGTTGTTTGCTGAAAGCGGTTGCCGGAATTATTATAAGCCATTTACAATTTATTGATTATGCTGCAATTTCGTAATACTTATTGGATTTATTAAACTTATGGTTTAGGAATTGTGATTATGTTAGAGATTGCAGGCTTGCGTAATTACAGGTTAGGTCTGTATCGTTTATGAAGATTGTAGCATAAATTAGGATAATTTAGGCGGCGACCGTGTGTAATTCGACAGGTTGGGGTTCAATTGTTTCCTGTATGCAAGGCTGGCCACGGGCAATTTATGATGTTGATATTGTTGTAAGCAATACTAATGCAATGGATTCTTCCTTAATTTTCATATTTGCCCAACCTTCATTTGCTTGGAAAATTTTATACCTTTATAGAAATTGAGTTATATGCCTGAATTAGTGATAAAATATAAAAATAAAAAAACCCTTGAGGCCTTGAAGGATCTTTCAAAATATTTCGGTTTTTCAGTTGTGTTACCCAAAAAGCCTGCCCCAAAAAAGAATTTCACCATTAATGGTGTTACCATTATTCCCGGCGATAGTTCTATTGATGTATCCGAACTTGAAATTATCTTTTCCGGAAGAAATATTGAAGCTAAACAGTTACGTAAAGACGCATGGCAAAGAGTAAAGTAATTTGTGATACCGATGTAATGATTGATTATTGGGATACAAAATGCAAAAGGTATGAGCAAACCAAGTTGATGATTGATGATGTAATTGGACTCGACAATCTGGTAATTTCAGCCATTACAAAGATGGAATTATTGATGGGGGCAAGAGATAAAGAGGAGGAAACTTCAATTAGAAAAAAACTTCACCGGCTCAATGTTGTGCTTATAAACAATGAAATTACCCATGAAGCCATTAATTTATTTGAAACATACCGGTTAAGTCACGGCCTTTCAATTCCTGATTGTTTTATAGCTGCCACATCAATAATTACGGAACTGAAATTATTTTCTTACTACGTTAAAGATTACCAGTATATAAACAACCTGGAGTTGTTTGTGAAAGAATAATGAGAAACCCAACAATATTTTTTTTCTTCTCCGTTCTGGTATAAATTTTAGTTCCTGTTAATAACCGTACCCTGCCCTAAGCTTATCCAACAATTTATCCCTCAATTCCCCCGGGATAAAAGCTGCTTCCAGTGCATACACATTACATTTATAAAAATCCGAAATCGTCCAGCCAAATACTTCCTGTAACCTTTCGTATTCCTTTGTTAAGGTAATGTCTACAATGGTGGGGGCATCTGTATTTACACTGAGTGATACACCTGCTTTGTACAACCGGTCAATCGGGTGATGCTGCCAGGTATCATACAAGCCGATCTGGACATTGCAGGAGGGGCATATCTCCAAATGTATATTATGTTTGCGAAGGTGTTCCACTAATTTGGGATCCTCTATACTTCTTACGCCGTGGCCGATACGGGCAGGCCCAAAATATTGCAGCGTTTCCCACACACTTTCTGCGCCCTTTGCTTCTCCCGCATGCGCCGTACAGGGAATGTTATTTTCTTTTGCAAACCTGAATGCATTGATATGGTTGGTGATTGGAAAGCCGGCTTCATTGGCCGCTATATCAAAGCCTGCCACATAAGTTCCTTTAAATTGTTGGGCCAGTTGTACGGTTTCCATGCTTTGCGCTTCTGAAAAATGCCGGAGTGTGCAAAGAATCAGTCTTGCCTCAACACCTGTTTCTTTCACGGCTGCCGCAGTAGCTGCTTCAGTGGCTGCTACTACTTCAAAAGGGCTAAGCCCTTTTTCAAGGTGTTGCAAGGGAGCAAATCTTATTTCAGCATACAGCGTATTGTTTGCTGCAAGTTGTTTAAACAAATCATGCACTACCATGCTCAATTGTTCTTTGTTTTGCATCAGGGCAAATCCTTTTACCGCACGGGTTAAAAAATCTGCCAGGTTTTCACATTTGGCAGGTGCCACATATTCTGCAAGGTAAGTGGCGCTCGTAACAGTGGGATCAATCGCTGAAACCACTTCATAGCTGAGCCCGCAATCCAGGTGCAGGTGTAATTCTACCTTGGGTAATTGCTGTAAGGTTTGGCCGGCTGGTTTCATTAGCAATTATGGATACTGTTTTATTGAAGTAAGGAGGGTAATATTTCTATGATATGTTCTACATGCCGGAAGTTATCATGCTCTACATGATGTTCTACCTGCTCATGTGCCCAGGTTGTATGGTAGGGTATATGCACGGCATGTCCGCCAATGGCTAAAACCGGCATTACATCCGACTTTAAGGAGTTACCGATCATTAAAAACTCAGCAGGCGAAATATCCAGGTGTTTGATGAGTTTGCGATAATCAGCTTCCTGTTTATCCGACATTATTTCTATATGATGAAAATAATGTTCCAGTCCCGACTTTTTTAGTTTTCGTTCCTGGTCCAGCAGGTCGCCTTTTGTAGCTACTACCAGCCGGTACTTACCCTTTAACGCTTTTAGCACCTCCTCCACTCCTTCCAGTATTTCAATTGGTTTTTCCAACAGTTCTTTTCCATAGACAATGGCTTTTTCCAGCACTTCGATGTTTAATGTATTGTTGGAAACACGAAGGGCGGTTTCTATCATTGACAACATAAAACCCTTTACGCCATAACCATACAGGGGAAGATTTTGTATTTCCGTTTTAAACAATTCTTTGGCAAGGGTATGATGGGGTAAATAATCTTCCAGTAAGGCACAAAATTTATTTTCTGTTTCCTGGAAATAAGGCTCGTTTATCCAGAGCGTATCGTCTGCATCAAAAGCAATTACTTTTACGTCCATGATTGTACATTTTAAAATAAATCTACCTTTTTTAAATATTCAGTCATAGTCTTTCCTAAATATTTTCCATTTTAGCAAATGCCCATTGTTAAAGATTACAGGCCTGTCTTTAACTGTTTCCTATACCGGGTTTAGGAGGGTTTCCTAATTGCCCTGTTTCAGTTTAAGCAACACCACACATTCAATGTGATGGGTATGGGGAAACATATCAACCGGCTGTATTTTCTCCACCTTGTATTTTTCGCTCAGCAAACCAAGATCCCTGGCCTGTGTAGCGGTATTGCAACTTACATACACGATTTTTAGAGCGGCTATTTCCAGTAATTTAATCACTAGTTTTTCGTGCATGCCGGCCCGGGGAGGATCAGTAATAATTACATCGGGCCTGCCATGATCTGCAAAAAAACGGTCGTCACAAATTTTGATAACATCCCCTGCAAAAAACTCAGCATGGTCAATATTATTAAGGGCAGCATTTATTTTTGCGTCTTCAATGGCTTCTGCAATTACTTCCACCCCTATTATTTTTTTTGCCCCTTTACTTACGAAAATACCAATACTGCCGGTGCCGCAATAAAGGTCGTACACAATTTCATTTCCGGTTAATTCAGCAAAATCTCTTGTAATGGCGTACAGTTTTTCAGCCTGTTTGGTATTGGTTTGAAAAAAAGATTTTGGCCCTATTTTAAATGAGAACTCCTCCAGCTTTTCTATTACAAAGCCTTTTCCATAATATACCTGCGGGGTCAGATCATAAATAGTATCGTTCCATTTTTCATTGATGGTGTAAAGCAGGGTGGTGATGGAAGGCACTTGCTGTAAAACAAAATCAAGTAAGCGCTTTGTTTCCGTTTCATCTTCATAGCCCATGCAAATATTTACCATCAGTTCCCCGGTGGTGCAATTGCGAATGATGATGTTGCGCAACCAGCCGGTATGCTGTTTTATATCGTAATAACTATAATTATTTTCAAAGGCAAAACTGCGGATGCTGTTGCGGATGGTGTTGTTGACATTATCCATCAGGAAGCATTCGTTGATATCAATGATTTTATCAAAGATGCGGGGAACGTGGTAGCCTAAGGCGCCGGGTCCGGACTCCCTGCCCCCCGAAGGGGAAGCCCCCCCCAACCCCTCCGAAGGAAAAGCCCCCCTGCCCCCCGAAAGGGGGTTCCTGGACTCTGCTAATTCGGAGAACTTTTCGATAGATGAAATATCAAAACCCTCAGCTTTAGAAAATACTTTCGAATCAGCAGAGTCTAAAGCCCCTCCTTCGGAGGGGTTGGGGGAGGCTTCTTCGGGGGGCAGGGGGGCTAGAGGCCCTTTTTTAGGCAAAATCTTTATTTCCTCCGCCGTCAAATACCTTTTGCTGCTAAATGTAAACTCCAGCTTATTTCTATAATGAATGGTATCTTCCCCCCCAACTATCGGCATCATTTCCGGCAGCTCCACTTTCCCTATTCGCCTGAAATTTTGCGCTACCTCCTGCTGTTTGTATTCCAATTGTTTTTGGTAGGGCAGCATCTGCCATTTGCAACCCCCGCAGGTACCAAAGTGTTGGCAAAAAGGAGTAGTTCTTTCTGTTGAATATTCATAAAAACGGGTGGCTTTTCCTTCGCCATAATCTTTTTTATTAGTGCTTACAAACACATCCACCACATCGCCGGGAACAGCCCCTTCAATAAAAATTACTTTGCCATCCTGCCTGGCCAGCGATTTGCCTTCGGCGGCATAGCCGGTTACCAGTATTTTCTCCAATAAATATTTTTTTCTTTTCACCGGGCAAAAGTAACACCTCCTTTATTTAAATCGGTTAAAACCGCCGGGTTATTATTTTTGTTAATGATTTGTAATTTTGGCCGCCTTTATCATCCGAATGCTTATTAACCATTCATTTTAAATACTTTTACCAACATATTATTCAACCAATGAAACAATTTTTTATTTCGTGGATAGCGTTCGTATCCTGCATCACCGCCTCTGCCCAAAGTTTTAAAGTTACTTTACATGCTCCCCAGTACAAAAGCGGGATTGCTTATTTAACCTATCACATGGGTAAAAATCTGAATGTGGAAGATTCCGCGGCAGTAAACAGTAATGGCATGGCCATATTCACAGCCAAAAAGAAATTGCAGCCCGGTATATATGCGATGGTGCTGCCGGGCAAGCGCATTACGGTAGACTTTTTTGTAGATAAGGAACAGGTGATTTCAGTAAAGATAGATACCAACGACCTGGTGAATAAAACGGTGGTTACCGGCTCTAAGGAAAATATTCTTTTTCAGCAGTACCAGCAATATATAGCGGTAAAAGGAAAATTACTGGAAGCTGAAAGACAGGCGTACCTGCAATCAACCACCAAAAAAGATTCGGCATTGCATGAAGCAAATTATTTGAAATACAATAAAGAATTAAATGATTACCGGGAAGGCATCATCCGCAACCAGCCCAAATCGATGATGGCGGTTTTATTGAATGCCATGAAAGAGCCCCGGGCTTTGGGGAACAGGATGCAAACCCGGGCCGATTCATTGGAAAACTATTATTACTACAAAGCGCATTACTGGGATGGCATCAGTTTTATGGATGACCGTATTTTACGCACCCCTTTCTTTTTACCAAAATTTGAAAAATTTTACCGGGAGCTGGTCGTTCCCCAGCCGGATAGCATTATTAAAGAAGCCGACTACCAGTTGCTACTGGCACGCAACAGCCCGGAAGTGTATAAGTTCTTATTGAACTGGTTGACCGATGAATATATCAACCCCAAGTACATGGGGCAGGATGCGGTGTTTGTACACCTGTTTGAAAAATATCATAGCAAGGGATTAACAAGCTGGCTGAATGAAAAGCAAATGGAAACCATCAGCCGCAGGGCCTATATGCTGATGGCGAATTTAATTGGGTTAAAGGCCGCCGATCTTGAAATGAGTGATACCACGGGCAAACCTTCACCCCTATACCAGGTAAAAGCTGATTATACCATCGTTTGTTTCTGGGATCCTACCTGTGGCCATTGCAAGGAAGAATTGCCAAAGCTCGATTCCATTTACAGGGCAAGCTGGCAAAAACAGGGTGTTAAAATATATGCGGTTTTGTCGGCAGACTCTAAAGATGATCTAAAGGCGGAGTGGTTAAAATATATCCGGGAACACAATCTGGGCGACTGGACCAACGTTTACCAGTCAAAAGAACAGGAAGCGGTAGTACAGGCGGCTCAAAAGCCTGGCTATCGCCAGTTGTATGATATTACACTTACGCCTACACTTTACCTGCTGGATAGTGAAAAAAGAATTATCGGTAAAAAATTGACCTGGCAGCAATTGGATGAATTGCTGCAGGTGAAATGGAACGCAAAAACAAACCAAAAATAACCTCTCCCAATGAAGAAAATTGTAGTGCTGCTTGTTGTATACCTTGGGTCTTCCGAGCTTTTTTCTCAAACCTTGTTTACATACGGTCCTTATTCGGTTGGTAAAGAGGAGTTCTTAAGAGCCTACAATAAAAACAAAACACCGGTAACCAATAAGGAGCAATCCTTAAAAGAATACCTTGACCTCTATGCAAAATTTAAGCTGAAAGTGAAAAGCGCACAGGATCAGCGCTTAGATACGTTACAACAATTGGAGTATGATTTGCAAAACTTTCGCAGCCAGGTAGCCGAGGGATATATGAATGATGAAAAGGGATTGAATGCCCTCGTGGATGAAGCGATTCAACGTAGCCAGAAAGATATTCACGTAATGCATTTTTATGTAAGTATCAATGCAAAAATGAGCCCTGCCGATACCCTGAAAGCTTATAAGGCAATGAATGAACTGGCAGCAGAATTAAGAGAGGTCAAAACCAATTATTCAGAATTGGTGGATGATATCAGCAAAAAATACCTGCCTGTTAACGGGAAGGATCTTGGTTATATAACCGCTCTTTCTGTTCCTTATGAAATAGAAAACATGGTGTATGCAACCAATCCCGGCGGCATCACCAAATTGCATCGTACCAAATCGGCCCTCCATATTTTTAAAAATGCCGATGAACGAAAAAGTGCGGGCAAATGGAAAATAGCGCAGATATTGCTTTCTATTCCACCCAATGTATCGGGTAACGAATTAAAGGCCATTGAAGCCAAAGCAGATTCCATTTATAAATTATTGACAACAGGAGGCGATTTTGCGACACTCGCAAAGCAATATAGCGAGGATAAACTAACCTATATGAACGGAGGCGAAATGCCCGAGTTTGGTACCGGCAAATTTGAATTGCCCTTTGAGAACAAGGTATTTGAATTAAAAAAGGATGGCGACATTTCAAAGCCAATTTTTACAGGTTATGGGTATCATATTGTAAAGCGGTTGCACCAACGGAATACGCCTGACGATAAAACGGATGATGCATTTGTAGCCGCTTTAAAAGAACAGATTTCCAAAGATGATAGAATGAATGGGGCAAAAGCCGGTTTTTTGAAAACGGTAAAAATAAAAACCGGCTATAAATGGGCAGGGCTGGTAAATGAAGCTGACCTATCCAGGTACGCGGATAGCGTAACGGTAAACAACCAGGTTAAACTTTACCCTATCAACAAAAAGACCATCTTTTCTTTCGCCCGGTTAAATGTGAAAGGAGCGGATTGGCTGAATTTTGTAAAAGATTACAAGTTAAACAGGGATGTGTATAAGGGAGAAAACAACGGGGAGTTGTTGGAAAAATATATCGCTACTACTTCGCTTGAGTATTACCGTAAGTACCTGGAAGAATACAACAATGAGTTTAAAAACCAGATGCAGGAGTTTAAGGAAGGTAATATGTTGTTTGAAATTATGGAAAGGAATGTATGGAGCAAGGCTTCCAATGATAGTGCAGGATTACAAAAATATTATAACCAGCATAAGGCCGGTTATAAATGGGCGGCCAGTGCAACGGTTCTTTTGTTTAATTGCAGTGATATTAAAGTGGCGGAAGATGCGGCGACAGCATTGCGCAATGGAAGAAACTGGAAACAAATCGCTGAAGAAAGCGATGGTAAAATTCAATCGGATTCCGGCAGGTATCAACTCAGCCAGTTACCATTACCTGCAGGAACTGCGTTATCGGAAGGGTTAATATCTGCGCCCTACACCAATAGCGGAGATAACACCACAAGTTTTGTAAAACTGTTGAGATTGTTCCCCGAAAACCAGCCAAGAAGTTTTGATGAAGCAAGGGGTTTGGTAATCAACGATTACCAGGTTTATTTGGAAGAAAAGTGGGTAGAATCGTTGAAAACAAAGTACCCTGTTACGATAAATGAAGCTGTTTTCCGGTCATTATTGAAGTAATCATAAAAAACATTAACATTTAAAAAGCCTGTTATCAAATTCTGATGGCAGGCTTTTTGTCTAAAGGGGGCAAAAGGGTGATAACCTAAAATTTATAAATTGTTATTGCCTTATTATAAACCTCTAAAATTTATTTTATGATCATGAAGAAAATGATGGCAGTATCACTGCTAATTGCAACGGGAATTTGCGCAAAGGCGCAGTTTTATGTACAGGGTGGATTAAATCTTGCCAACATTACAAAAACAAAAGACGGACAAACAGAGAAAAATAATTTGCTACCCAGTTTTAACGCCGGCTTTATGGGAAGGTTTGGAATATCAAATGTATTTGACCTCGAATCAGGTGTGCTCCTTACCGGTAAGGGATCCAAAGCTGAAACTTATTTTACCAGCGCTACGGATGATAATTACGTAAAAACAAAGTTTAATCCCATTTATGTGGAAGTGCCCTTGAATGCAGTAGTTAAATTTCCGCTGGAAACAAAAACCAACTCAAATATTTTTGTGCATGCAGGTCCGTATGTTGCCATCGGTATAGCGGGTAAATCCAAAACTGATTCAAAGATTATCGGTGTAACTTCCAGTTCAAGCAACAACATTAAATTCAATAACGATGATCCGTTTACATCTGAACAGGATGACGCTGCTTACGATAAATTAAAGCGGTTTGATTACGGTTTGAATTTTGGTGGTGGTATTGATTTTGGCAAACTGATTTTGAAGGCAAATTATGGAGTTGGCCTGGCTAAAATAGGAAGCACACAAAGTAATAATTCGGTAGATGATAGAAATAAATACCGCACTTTTAGTATATCTGCTGGTATTCCAATTGGCAGATAACATCGCCCATGAAGCTGAAATAAGCAAATAGAATAATGTTATCCGGTGGCTAATCAATAGTCTTTTTACAGAATGGATAATATTTTTGAACTGCATAAAAAAGGAGAAAAAAAGGAAGTAGTTGCTTCCTTTTTTTCTCCTTTTTATTTCTTTTCCGTAAAATGATCAGCGGATTTCTTTTACTGCATTGTAAATCACTTTTGGCTTTCCCAATGTATAGTAATGTAACACCGGCACACCAAAAGCTTTTAGTTCTTTTGATTGTTGTATCAGCCATTCGGTACCCACCTGCTCTACATCCAGGTCAGTTTTAGCTTTTGAAATCGCATCCGATAAATCAGTAGGAATATCTACATGGAATATTTTTGGTAAAATAGTCAGTTGCTTTTTATTGGTGATTGGCTTTAGCCCTGGGATAATAGGTACGTCAATTCCGATGGCCCGGCACTCTTTTACGAACTGGTAAAATTTATTGTTATCAAAAAACATCTGGGTCATGATATAATCTGCACCTGCATCAACCTTTGCTTTCAGGTGCAGCAAATCTGTTTGCAGGTTGGGCGCTTCAAAATGTTTTTCAGGATATCCCGCGGTGCCAATGCAAAAATCCGGCTTTTCCCCGTTCTTGATATCTTCTTCCTGGTAAATTCCGTTCTTCAGATCAACTACCTGTTTTAACAGATCAACGGCATAGGCATGTCCATCAATTTCCGGTTCAAAATTGGCTTCATTTTTTGCGGCATCCCCTCTTAGTACGAGTACATTGTCGATGCCCAGGAAGTTAAGATCTATCAGCGCATCTTCTGTAACGCGTTTTGAAAAGCCGCCGCAGATCAGGTGTGGAACCGTATCTATATTATAATGGTTTTTAATTGCAGCGCAGATGGCCACTGTGCCCGGGCGTTTTCTTACCTCCACTTTTTCAAAAGTACCATCTGCCTTCTTCTTGAACATGGTTTCGCTGCGGTGGTAAGTAACATTGATAAATGCCGGTTTAAATTCCATCAAAGGATCTAAATGGTCATATATCGATTGGATGGTTCTGCCTTTTAATGGTGGCAATACTTCAAATGAAACCAGCGTATCAGTGGCCTGCGAAATGTGTTCTGTAACTTTCATAATAATAAAATGGAGGCAAAGATAAACGCTAAATGCAAAAAACCCTGTGTTTGTATCACAAGGTTTTTATACTTATTACCGCCTTTACCTATTTTAAAGGAGTTATGCTACTTCTCATATCGCCCCGGTTTTTGCCATCACTCCTTTTTTGCTGCTATTCAAATACATATTTTGCCAGCCATAATTTTTTGTAATCATCATCATTACCAATATAGGTAATGCTATTTTCTTTGGTATCAATCAAAGGCGCATACGCCCTGCTAACATAAAATTTTTCATTTCCCAGCACAGTAAAATTGCTGATGATATTGTTTTGCAGATCTAGTTTTGTGATACGGGGAAAATATTTTGGACGATAAGTTGGTTTTTCTTCAATATATGCATCATTAAAGCTATCATATCCCTTAAATCCCTTTGCTTCCATGATGGCCCAGTAAACACTTTTGCCATCTTTTGAGGGAACAAAGCTTTGCTTTACCGGAAATATCTCACTCTTCTTTTCGGTATTCATTTTTTCGGTTCCAAACTGTGTTTTCAACTGGCCGTTTTTATCAAAATAAAAGCAAATAATATCTTCATAGCTCTTTACAGGATTGCCCATACCAAGGTTTACCTTACTCATTAACTGACCAGCAACCAGGTACTCTTCGTCATTCGTTACAAAAAAACTATTTACCTGGAAATTTTTTCCTTTATAGGGATCAGCTTTTTTATCAGCCGGTGCAGTTTTAAATTTTGATTTAAAATCAGTGATTGGAGTAGTGGAAGCAAAGTTGAGCTGGTTGCCCGTAAACTTAAGCATGTGAAAATTATCCATTTTATTATCCGCCTTTTTCATCCATTTTTCATCGCGGTAATTTTGTGCCTCTTTATAGCAAGGGTTACTGATTTCAGCTACATAGTCATCAAATACTTCATCAAAGCAATCCGTTGATTTGGTAGAAGTGCCGCAGAAAAACATGGCACCGTTTACTGCCTGCACATTCGTAATAAGCATGTTCGTGGAAGGGCTTTTAAAGCTGACTTTATTTTTTAGCTCCCCCTTATCTGAATACAGGAGGTAGGTATAGCTGGAAATATCGGGTTCCCCTTTCTTGGGAGCAAAGATCATGGCAACATCACCATTATCCAACTCATTGGTAAATACCAGCGACTGGGAGCCGGTTATATCAATTGCTTTTTCTGTAATGTCAAGATTGGTATTTACACTTAAAATATAAAAGTCGTTTTTATTTTTTTTGCCCTCTGTTGCGGCGATTACAAAAAGGGTTCCGTCTGCACCACCATTAAATGAGGCATAGCCATAATATTTGCCATTTTCATTTTTTGCCTTGATGATTTCCTGTTTGATGGTTTTATCATACACATACCGCTGCTTTTTATAATCCCATTTGGTATTAATGGTAGAAGTGGTAAGTTTTAGTTTCATACTTAACGCATCAAATGAACTACATCCGCCAACATAAGCGCCAAAGCGTGTTTGGGTTTTATCCGGCATGGATGCAGCCGAAATTTTTGGTTCCGACACTTCTTCATTTTTTAGAAACTTCATTTTGTTATCAAACAGGTAGGTTTCGTAAAAGACCTCCTTTTTCTTTTTATCACCTCCAATTTTGTAAGTGATCAGGTAGTTTCCCCCGCTATAGTCTGTTTCGGAGATAAATCCATCTTTTGCTTTCTTAGATAGATCCTGTATGGCTTCCTGTGCAACTGCAGTACTGCCTTTCAAACAAAAAATGACAAAGAATAAAAGAATGTGTTTCATGTTGTAAGTTTTTGAAATTAGAATGGATAATGATTGGGTTATAAAATTGAAAATCTAAATGGGCTTTGAATTATAGAAGTTGTAATTCTTGCTTTTGCTGATGCCTGGTTGCAGGAAATAATAATTCCTCTTACAGGTAACGCGGCAAAAATTTTCAACATGAATTGTATTTTAGTTTGAAGATGCTTTTTCAATGTTTTTTAAATGCTTATCCGGAGCCATGTCAATATAGATTTGTTAGAGATGAATTTCCCTGGTGAGTCACCCCCAAAGGGTGACTCACCAGGGAAATTCGCGACTTAATACGGCTGCTGGTGCAAAGTAGCGGGTATTTTAAAGCGATGGAGGGTGAAAAAAGTAGTAATTAAGAAGCTGCTGATCATCAGCTGCTGATCAACATTTAATCGTAACACGAAACGGCATCAGTATTGATTTGTTTTAAGGAATCTTTTTTTAGTAAACAGAAGGGTAGTTAGTCCCGGGGCCGGGTTAATAAAGAATAGTTGGGCACAATCATTTAGTGGAGCAAATAGCCAGGTAAGCGCTTCATATTATGACCCCGCATTTACCGGGCAGCATTCATATTAACCCGATTTTTTTCAGGGCTTCCGAGCGGGAATTTACCTGCAGCTTTTCGTAAATGTTACGGATATGCGTACGGATGGTTTCGGGTGATAAAAACAACTGGTCGGCAATTTCTTTATAGCGGAACCCTTTTGCCAACACCTGTATAATTTCCTGTTCCCGCCGGCTAAGTGAATGGTAAGATTCATTGTTACTGTTGCCAGCTTGCTGAAACGCTTCAATTACTTTCCGGGCTATCTGGCTGCTCATCGGCGAACCCCCGTTTTTCAAATCGTTGATAGCATCAATTATTTTTGCAGGAGGTGTATTTTTAAGCATGTAGCTGGTAGCCCCTGCCTTAATAGCTTTAAATATATTTTCGGCATCGTCAAATACAGTCAGCATCATACATTGCATGTGCAGGTGTATGGCCTTCAGTTTATACATACATTCAATACCGCTCATACCGGGTAGTTCAATGTCAAACAAAGCCACGTCCACCGGTTCATCTTTAATGGCATCAAATGCCTCTTCAGCATTGGGATAGGCATTTACATCAGTTTCGGGAAAAGCTTCCACAATTAATTGCAGCAGGTAATTCCTGATTTTATCATTGTCTTCGGTTATTGCTATGGATGCAATATGCATAGTTCAAATATCAGTTAAGTTTATGGTAGTTGCAATAGTAAAATAGTAGTAAGGTACTGGCCGGTTCCTGGTCGGGAAAAACATACGCCGGTAATATACTGCCCGCTTAACAAAGGGCAAAGCTATAGAGATACCGGGTACCATTTCCGGGAGCCGATTGCATGCTGATACTGCCGCCAATTTCCTGAACCCTTTGCTGAATATTCCGCATGCCATTGCCATGGATTGCCTGTGCCGGGTCAAACCCAATGCCATCGTCACACACATCAAAAACAAGGTGGTTCTTTTGGTAAATAACGGTAACCTGTATATTTTTTCCCTGGCTGTACTTAATGGCATTGTGTACAATTTCTTTGGTGATCAATAAAATATTCCTGCGTTGCTGGTTATTTAATTCAATTGCAGGCAATGTGTCCGGAAAGTTGAGCTGGCAGCCAATGGCAGCATATTCAACCAGTTTATAGATTTGTTCCCGCAAATGCACCAGCAACATCTCCAGGGTAGCATGTTGCGGATTCAATGCCCAAATGATTTCACTGATATTATCTACTAATTGCCGGGAAGTGGAGGAGATGTCCTCGAGTTCTGCTTTAAAAATATGTTCCCGGGGGAGTTGTAATTTTACCGATTCACTCATGAGGGTAATTTGGGTTAAACCCGCACCAATATCATCGTGCATTTCACGAGATATGCGCATCCGCTCCGCAAAGAGCGCCTGCTGGCGACCAAGTATTTCTATCTTCTTTTTTAGTTTTCTTTGGGCGGCTATTTTTGTTATCCAGATAAGTATGCCGGCAATCACCAGCAGCGTTAATAAGTAAAACCACCACCGGTTCCAAAAGGGCGCACGAATACTGATATGGATTGCATAAGGATAAGTACTGGTTGCTTCACCATTATTGGAAGCCTTTACATAAAACGTGTAGTTGGCAGGCGGCAGGTTGTTGTACCTTACTTCCGTGTTGTTTTTACTATCCACCCAATCCTTATCCCAGCCGGAAAGTTTGTAGAAGTAATGAATTTTTTCCGGGTTACTAAACTCCAGTGCCCGGAATTGCAGGTAAAGATTATTTTGATTGTATGCCAGTTGGATTCGCCTGGTATACCCGGCTGCCAGGTTGGTATCGGCTGGTAAATTATTTACCGTAAAGCCGGTAATGGCAAGCTGGTTTATTTTTTTATCCGGGTGTATTGCCCCGGGTGTAAACCAGTTAACGCCATTGATACCACCAAAATAAAGGGTACCGTCACTGGCCTTTAAAAACGCACCGGTATTAAACTCATCTGCCTGCAAACCATCCTGTTGTTTAAAATTTCTACAGGCAATTACCGGGAAGTCGCTGCCTGCTGATGAAGTAAGTTTTACCTGGCAGATACCCCCATTGGTACTCAGCCACAACTCGTTCTGCGAGGGTATAATACCATATACAAAACCATTGCTTAATCCATCTTCTTCCGTGTATAATTGATAGGTTTCGGTGAGTGGATTGAAGGCCATCAGGCCATTATCTGTGCCAAACCATAAAAGATGGCGGGCCGAATCTACATAGGCGCATTTAAAGCCCATCTTTTTTACAAGTTGCTTTTTAACAAGCCAGCTCCCGTTTTGCCGGGTCAATAAAAACAATCCGCCTTCATGGTATCCGAAAATATAGTTGTTATTGGCAAGCGGTACCATAAATGAAAAATTGCCAAGCGTAGGGTCGGCTTTTAATTCAATTTTTTTAAACGATTTGTTTATACTTAAATGGAAAACCCCCAGTGTGGTGGTAATAATCCAGTCGTTATTGAATGGCGTCATACCGGTAACCCTTAGCCTGTTTTGGTTGATTACCGGGATGGGAATTTCCTTTATTGTTCCGGAAGGATACTTTCTGCAATAAAGCCGGTTACCATATCCAATCCATACGTTCTTAAACTGGTCTTCCTGCATAAACTCAACCAGGTTGGCTGCATTGGATACCTGGTTAAAAGGCGCCAGCTTAAGCGGGGTAACTGAACGATTTTTATTAAGTTTTAAAATGCCATATCCAAAAGTACCCAGCCAGATGGTGCTGTCGCCGGCTTCGTATATGCTTTTTATAAAAATATTTTCTTTCGCCTGGCCGGATGGAAACTGGTCAAAATCCGGTGGGTGTATTTCAGCCTTTAGTAATCCCATGCCGTCGGTACCAATCCATAAAATATCGGATGCATCAAAATAAAGATCATATACCGGAAAAACGGCTTTGTTGCTTCCATTGATATTGCCCATTACAGACAGGCTATTTTCGCCCTGGTTAACCCGCAGGATATTTCCATTGGCATCGCCTGCCCATACCCGGTTTTGGCCGTCTTTTGCAAGACAACTTATGTGTATGCCTGGCTGAAAATATTTTAACAACCTGGATGTGTGGCGGTGAATATCAAATATTTCAATGCCTTCCGGTGAAACGATGTACAGTGTTTTATTCACCAAACAGAGATGGGATAGTTTCCTTTTCGAATAAAAGACCTGCCATTTATGAGTGTAGATATTAAAGCAAAATAAACCGTTTTGCTGCGCCGTCCAGATATTGCCTTCCTGGTCATACACCCCTTTTTCGCCCAGGAAGGTTAAGGGATTACTGGCAGCCCCCGGGAAAGGGAAGAGCTGGTATTGTTTGTTTTTTAGATTAAAGGATAGTAATCCGGAGGAGGTCTTCCCAAACCAAAATTTGTCCTCTACCTGGCCAATGGGGTACAGGGATCCATCCATATAATTCAGGCTATCTCCGAAGGGAACCAGGAAATGAAAGCGGTCTGTTTTTTTATCAAGGTATTGCAGCCCTGTTTCAGTACTTAACCAAATCCGCTCGCTTTCATCCTCTATCATCCGGGTGCGAATGATTCTGCCGGTGATATAGCCATCCGCATTGAAAGACGAAGGTTCATATACTTTAAAACCGATTCCATCATATCGGTTTAGGCCATCGCCTGTACCCGCCCACAAAAAGCCCTGGCTATCCTGCGAAATTTTGAAAACGGTGTTTTGTGAAAGGCCTTCAATTTTTTGAAACCGGAAATAATTGGTTTCCTGTCCCCACCCCAACAGATGACAACCAGCCAGGAATATAAAAAGGTAGATTTTGAGAAGCAAGTTATACAATCTACAGCAATCCTTTCTATCTGTCAAAATATGTTAGTGATTGGCTTTTTAAAAGCCTGTTTTACGGGGGCAAGGGGTAACAATACCGGCTAAATGGTGGTCATTAAAGTTTTGATAATTAAGGATAAGGTAGTAGTTAACAATTTACAACACTTATTTTTGTAAAAACAATCCTCATTGAGTTTAACTATACAAACAAAGGACCTGGTAAAAGTCTACGGTAGCCGCACCGTAGTAAATAAAGTATCATTTAATGTACAGCAGGGTGAAATTGTGGGCTTACTCGGTCCTAACGGTGCCGGTAAAACTACTTCGTTTTACCAGGTAGTAGGATTAGTAAAGCCAGATGAAGGTGAGGTTTTTTTGGGTGACCTTAATATTACGAAATTGCCAATGTATAAGCGGGCGCAGATGGGAATTGGCTACCTGCCACAGGAAGCCAGTGTTTTTAGAAAATTAAGTGTGGAAGATAATATCACTGCGGTACTGGAAATGACGAAACTCAGCAAGCTGGAACAAAAAGAAAAACTGGAGCGGTTGCTGGATGAATTCCGGCTGGCGCATGTGCGTAAAAATAACGGGGATACTTTAAGTGGTGGCGAAAGAAGAAGAACAGAAATTGCCAGGGCGCTGGCGGTAGATCCCAAATTTGTATTGCTCGATGAGCCATTCGCCGGCGTAGATCCCATTGCAGTGGAAGATATCCAGGAAATTATTGCCAGGTTGAAATATAAAAATATTGGCATATTAATAACGGATCACAACGTAAACGAAACGCTTTCTATTTGCGACCGGGCCTACCTGCTGATTGATGGCAAAATATTTAAACATGGAACAGCAGAAGAACTGGCTGAAGATGAGCAGGTAAGAAGGTTGTACCTCGGCCGGAATTTTGAATTGAAACGGAAAGACTACTTACACCTGGAAGCTGCAAAAACTACCATTTCGCCTGAAATATTAATTGGAAAGCTGGAAAAAGCTTTGGCAGGTTTGGAAGACAAAGAAAAGGTAAAAAGTGACCGGGTTTATTCCGTTGAATCTCCGGTAGCCGATACAGAAAATGATGCGATTGAAGAAAATTTGCAATTAGATGAATACCGGCATTTTATTGACAAGCTGGAGTCAGATGTTTATGCCTATGCTACCGAATCCGGGAACACCGCTTTGCTGAATAATGTACAGGACATTTATGGCGATAAATCCCTTGATACAAAAACTGCTTTGAGCAAGGTGATCCTTGAGTTAAAAAATATTGCGGATATTTAACCCTTTCCCCAATGAAAATGAAGAATTGGCTATCAACAGCTTTACCAATATCCATGTCTCCCGTCAACAAAAGATCATAATAGCTTATCATCTTTCATTACTATTGCGTATTTTGCCAACTGATAATGAAATTATTATCCCCCACAATATCACGATTGGCCCGTATGCGATTCTGGCGCATAGAAAACTGGAGCAGGCATCCGGTAGCTGTACAGCGGGAAGTATTGCAGGACCTGGTAACAGCAGCCCAATATACCGAGTTTGGTAAAAAGTATCATTTTTCAAAACTATTTAGTTTAAAGGAGTTTAAAAAGAGCGTACCGATTCACGAGTATGATGATATGAAACCATACATACTACGAATGATGGATGGAGAAGAAAATGTTTTATGGAACACGCCTATTAACTGGTTTGCCAAAAGCAGCGGAACCACATCCGACAAAAGCAAATTCATTCCCATCAGCGATGAAAGCCTGCAGGACAATCATTTCAAGGCATCTAAAGACGTATTGACTACCTACTATAACAATTTTCCGGGCAGCGACCTCTTAACCGGCAAAGGACTGGTGATTGGCGGCAGCCACGAGTTAAGTAAAATGAATGAAGAAATTCAATATGGCGACCTGAGTGCGGTATTGATGCAGAACACCCCATTTTGGGGCCAGTGGTTGCGAACGCCTGAACTGAGGATCGCACTGCTGGACGAGTGGGAAAATAAAATTGAACAACTGGCAAGAATTACCGCTGAAGAAAATGTAACCTCTTTGGCTGGTGTACCTACCTGGACACTATTGTTGTTAAAAAGAATTTTAGCAATAAAAGGGAAAACTACCATAAAAGAAGTATGGCCCAACCTGGAATTATACATCAATGGTGGCGTATCGTTTATTCCCTACCGGGAACAGTTTGATAAAATTATCGGCGGTAAAATTAATTACCTGGAAATATACAACGCAAGCGAAGGTTTCTTTGCAGGCCAGCAGTGTCCGGATGATGATGGCATGTTGCTTTTTACGGAGCATGGTATTTTTTACGAGTTTATGCCGGTAGACCAGTACGGAAAAAAAGACCCTCAAACGGTAGGTTTAAAGAATGCGGAAATAGGTAAAAACTATGCATTGGTAGTAAGTACAACCGGTGGATTATGGCGATATTTAATTGGTGATACCATTCAGTTTACCTCCCTTAATCCTTATAAAATAAAAGTTACCGGCAGGCTAAAACATTATATGAATGCTTTTGGCGAAGAAGTGATAGTAGACAACAGTGATAATGCAATTGCCAGGGCAGCAGAAAAAACGGGTGTGGTGGTAAATGATTATACTGCGGCCCCCGTTTATTTTAGTGAAGAAAGCAATGGGGCGCATGAATGGCTGGTAGAATTTGATAAAACACCTGATGACCTGCAATCATTTACTACTGAATTAGACAGTGCGTTGAAAAACTGTAACAGCGATTATGAAGCAAAACGGCACAAGGATATCGCATTGCGATTGCCATTGGTACATGCATTGCCAAAAGGAACCTTTACACAATGGCTTCGTGCCAAGGGGAAACTGGGCGGCCAGCATAAAGTACCCCGTTTAAGTAATGAAAGAACGATGCTGGAGGAGATAAAATTAATTGCACACTTAGCGGTATTAAAAACTTAGCGGTTGGGGTAAGCGGTAAAAGCGTACCTGTTTTATCATTCGATACATTTCGGAAATGGCTTTTACAAAACAACTGTTCAAACATCAAATTGAAAACATAATACAATGAAATTACTTGCAGGAAAAACAGCCGTTGTAACTGGTGCTGCCCGTGGCATCGGAGAAGCCATTGCTATAAAATTTGCAGAGCAGGGTGCCAACGTAGCTTTTACTTATGTGAGCAATGGCAGTACTGAAAGGGCTAAATTGCTGGAAGAAAAATTAATTACATTGGGTGTGAAAGCAAAAGCTTATCAAACCAATGCCGGCGATTATGCGGCATGCGAGATTTTGGTAAATGATGTATTGAAGGAATTTGGGCAAATAGATATTTGTGTGAATAATGCGGGTATATCTAAAGATAATTTGTTGTTACGAATGACAGCAGAACAATGGGATGAAGTGATGCAAACCAATTTGAAAAGTGTTTTCAATATGACCAAGCAGGTTATACGCCCCATGATGAAAGCAAAGTCGGGCAGTATTATTAACATGAGCAGCGTGATTGGTGAAATGGGCAATGCCGGGCAAAGTAGTTATGCTGCCAGCAAGGCTGGAGTTATTGGTTTCACCAAAAGTATAGCCAAAGAGTTGGGGAGCCGAAATATTCGTTGCAACGCGATTGCACCCGGCTTTGTAGAAACTGACATGACGGGATACTTAAAAGAGGGTGATGGTGCGGATAAATACAAGTCGGGTATTCCGCTCGGAAGATTTGGAACAACGGATGATATTGCGAACGTAACTTTATTTTTAGCCAGCGATATGAGCAGTTATGTTACCGGCCAGGTAATAAGCGCCTGTGGCGGATTGAATATTTAAACGGAATTACCCGGCAATAGGCGGATTCGAATATTATAGACACAGATGATATGATTGTGTTACAACCGTATCTTTTGTTGTAGTGATATTGATTAGAAAGCAGCTAATAACTCATTTTGGCACTCTTCTTATCATAAACTTTTAATAATGACCCGCCTGCGTTATTCCGCCATCCTTATCCTGCTCTTTTTGTCTTCCTGCAAAACTGAGAACAATAGTTCTGTAATGGGTAAAGTTTTGGGGTATAAACCGGTGTATAGTACTTCCGCCGAATTGTACCTTATTCAAAATAAACCAGCCCGGTCGGTAACACACGCCGGTAAAATTTATGTAAAGGGCAATTACATTTTTCAAAATGAAATGGGCGAAGGCATACATATCCTGGATAACACAACTCCCGCCAACACCGTGCGTACGGGGTTCATCAGCATTAAAGGCAGCCAGGAAATAGCGATAAAAGGCAATTACCTCTACAGCAATAACTATGATGACCTGGTAGTGGTGGATATTACTGATGTGAACAATGTAAAGGAGGTTAACCGGGTAAAGAATATTTTTTATAAAAATAACTTCCAGTTGTCGCCACCTGCCGGCAGTGGTTATTTTGAATGCGCCGACAACAAGAAGGGAATTGTAATTAACTGGGTAAGAGATTCCATCAACAATCCTAAATGCAGAAACTAAATCCACCCGCTATGCGAAATGTAATTTTATTTCTTTCACTGATTTTAATTTACGGTTGCGATAAATCAACACTGGAGAGCAGTAACAGCGCAGGTAATCAAAATGGAATTGGTGGATCTTTGGCCAGGTTTACACTTGCCGGCAATTATTTGTACATAGTTGAAGAGGCAACTTTAAAAACGTTTGATGTTTCAACTCCTGCAAACCCCGTTTTAAAAAACACGGTGGTTATCGGCAATAATATTGAAACCAATTACCCTTACAGGAACAACCTGTTTATTGGCTCACAAACCGGCATGTTTATTTATTCCATCGCCGATCCGGCAGCTCCTAAATTGTCTGGTTCAGCAACACATGTGCGTAGCTGCGACCCGGTAGTGGCCAATGATACCGCCGCTTTTGTAACATTAAGGAGCGGTTCGTTTTGCGGTGCCCCCGCCGATGGACTGTACCTGTATAAAATAACCAACCTGTTTAGCCCGCAACTGGTTAAAAATTTTAGTTTACCTACCCCTTACGGCCTTGGCCTTAAAGACAGCATCCTGTTTGTTTGCCAGGGAGCAAATGGCATGTCTGCAATTAATGTAAAAAATATAAATGCACCTTTTCTATCCCAATCTATCACCGGCAACGATTTCAGGGACGTTATCCCCTATAATGATTTACTGATTTGTTATGTAATGGATGGTATTGCCCTGTATGATATCAGCAACGTTTCCAATATCCGGTTTATTAATAAAGTGCTTAATTAATCCAATGTATCCTAACCGATTTTATAAACTTGCGCTGGCGCTCGTATTTTCTTTCCTGTCGCAAATAATCAATGCACAGGGTGCAAAATCAAATTTATCCGCTCCTTCGCTGGTGCATAGCTGGTGGGTACAGTTTAACCCATTTGGATTTGGCGAACCAGAGGTGGCCATTGCCGCTACCATTTTATATAAACAAAATAATCATGTTGCATTTGCATTGGATGCAGGCGTTTTTGTAGCAAGGCAGGACTATAATGATATTGTTTTTTATCCATATAGCGGCTACCGGTTAAAGCCGGCAATAAAGTTTTACTTACAGGGAGAAAAAAAAGGTCCCAGGGGTCTTTACTTTTCAGCACAGGGATTAATAAAACAAACAAGCAGAAATAAACAGGAATGGCTTAGCCTGCCCAATAATAACGGCCAACCAGTATTTACGCAACAGGTTGATTATAAAGAACGCAAAATAGTGTACGGTATCAGTGTTTTATTTGGTGGTGAACTGGTATTGGGAAAACAAAAAAGATTTATGCTGGATTTTTATGCAGGCCCCGGTTTTAAAATTAAGAAGTTTACCGCTACAGGCTTGCCCACCGGTTTTTCAATAAATTATGATAACAATGGCGGAAGGGAGTTTCGTGATAATCTATTTGATATTTACCAAAATGGAGCATTCCCTGCGATGCAGCTTGGGTTTAAATTAGGTTACCGGTTAAGATAATTTTATAACCACCAAAAAAATGGGTTGCCTTAAATTTAGGACAACCCTTTTGCTTTTGTAATTTTTTATGAACTTCTGAATGCTACCGGGTGGTTTAATTTTTTATGAGGCCCCATGAAAATGCGCAGTAAAATACGAAAAGCCGATAGCTCTAAAAATAAAAGGCATAGCGCCATCAGAATAATCAATGCAGCCTGGCTGCTTTGTACATAGGTAAACAACACATCAATACCTATAAATGCTGCCGTTACCGGAAAACCCAACATGCCAATTACCGCGAATAAAAACAGTAGCCCTGTTGTTTCCTGTTCGTATACATAACCATGAAATTGGTTGAGGGAAATATCGTTGTCGACGGCCTTAATTTTTTGTAAACAATAGTAGCCCAGTAAAAAGGCCGGTAAAACCCCGCTTGCATAAAAGATGATTTCAATGGCATTAATATGAGGTGCATTAAATAAAACTGCTGCCATAATGTATAAATGAGCTGTCATCAAATATATCCATGCCTTTAACGCCGATTGCCTGCAGGCGAAAGCAAAAAGTATCACCGCCAGGGCAATGCTCATCAAAATGATTGGCAGCGCCCCATCCAAAGCAGGAATGAGATGCTGGTTAGTAAAACCCAGTGTCAGCAGGACAAGCCCGGCAACAATCAAAATCCCGGTAACAATTGCAGATTGTAAAAACTGTACCTGTTTTCCGAACCATTTAAAAGGGCTCCATAGATAGGTAAACATAATGCTGTCTAAATTCCATTCTTTAATGCCCAACATATATAAGGAGGCATTTATTTTTGATACCGGTTTTTGTGTGGGAGGAGTGTAATGAAAATATTGATGGTGTACCAAATAGTTTAACACGGAGGGAGAAACCAGCAACTGGTAAGTACGTAAAAAGGCATTTCCTGCAAAATGTACCAGCACCAGCCAATGCCAGCCAATGGCCACTTCAATAAACATCAATCCTATTTGTGCCGCCGATGAATAGGCGATCTGCGTCTTTACAGTCGGCTGCACCCTGGCTATTAAAGTAGCAATAATGGCCGTTAAAGCACCAATGATAATAATGGTAATTTTTGCCCACAACATATCTTCCCAAAACGGATGCGTACGCAGTAATAAAAAAACACCAATATGCACACTGAGCGAACCGTAAAAAATAGCAGAAGAGGAAGTAGGGCCTTCCATTGCTCTGGGTAGCCAGGCAGTAAAAGGAAACTGAGCCGATTTAATAGCGGCGGGCAGTATCATCATGCACACTATAAATATCGCCATACCGGTATGGCCAGTTTGAACAGCCAGCTCCTTTGCTTCGCCTAATTTGGCAAAAGTAATATTCTGGTGGGTGAGGTGATGCATCATCCACATCGCCAGCATTAATGCTACATCGCTGGTACGGTAATAAGAAATAGCTTTGAACGCATTTTTTACGGGTAAATAACGGTTTCGGTAAAATGCGATGAGTAAAAAAGAACAAACACCTTTTATCTCCCATCCAATGAAAAGGGTTTCAAAATTTCCGGCTAATATTATAAAGTTATAACCTGCGGCAAACAGCAGGATCGTATTAAAAAAGCGCTTGTAGCCCTGGTCGCGGTGCATGTAATATTTACTGAAAGTGGCTACCAGGAAAAATAACAAGGCCCCGACAATGCTGAATATGGCGGTAATTTCATCGTAAAACAGCTCAAAGGCAAATACAAAATGGTCAGTTTGATAAAGTGTGGCCAGGTGATAACTGATCGGTTGAAGGCCGTTCCATACCCACCATACGGCAAATGAAACCGAGACGACGATATACAAAACCTTGGTGAACCGTACAATTTTACCAATGGCTTTTTCGCTTTTGTTTTGCCAGAACAGACTTACCAGGAATGCCAGGAATGGTATGGCGATAAATAATACGAGTAGTTGGTTCATTTAATTTTTTTTGTCCGGGCAGTGAGGCAATGGGCAGCACCGTTGCAAATATGATTTTGTTATTTTTCTTTTTGGTAAAAAGAAAAAATAATCCATTTTATACCATTGGGCAACCTTTATTGCGTTTTAAAAAAAACATAACTGTCAGACTGCAATAAAAATCAGACATCCAAAAATCAGACATCAGTCATTTTTTTCAGCGGATAGGGGTCAGCAAATACACCGGTAAATTTTCTTCCGTCGCATGTACAATATGATTCGTTTCCATTTCCTTAGCCCCTTCTATAAATTTTTCCATGTTGTGAATGGTTCCTATTTCACTGGCGTCGGTTATGGGGTTATATTTAATAAATGCGCCTTTTTTAAAATAATAAAATTGTTGTTCTTCCGGGTTGAATGACACAATATGCACCCACTCATTATTATACCACTCAAACACTTCCGGTGAAGACTGGATGGCTTTCAAAACAATGTCTGGTTTGTGTTCAACAATAACCAGTAAGCGCACCGGGTCATGCACTTCAATCATTTGCCAGGGCAGGCCGGGCCGCAAATCGCCATCACTGCTATTGGCCACCCCAAACAGGCCCATCACATTATGAGGTAGTTTGGTGCCGGCTCCTACCTTAATATTATCCACTCTTGAAAAATAATATTCAAGGTTGATGCCACCACAAACCAACCCAATGGGCCGCATTACCGCCGATAGAATGGTTCCATCGGGATCGGTTGTATAATCATAGCTGTTAAGAAAAGCCCGGCGGTCTAAAAATAACCCCTTGGTTACCTGCCTGCGGCCAATGATTGCTAAGGTATTCGTACCATGCCCCAACTCGGGCCTCGGTTCAAACAATGACACCGAACGGCTGTGGATAGCCTTGCGTACCTGCTCTAATTCCTGTTTGGTATTGATCGATGCAAATCGCCTGCTTCGTTCTTTTGCATTCAGGTTTAGGGCCGTTTCAAAATTTTGTATGTGGATGATATGTGCTTTTTTGTTTTCAGCGGTCAGTATATCTTCATCATAATAACCCATCACATCAGCAGCCGTATCGTGCATGCAGCCGATGAACTGGGTGGAAGCGGGAATTGTGATTCCTTTTGCGGCTAATATTTCTCTTACACTTTTATGGTTTAAAATAAAAGAGAGTACCCTTGCATTGGTAGCGCCCGGCCGTCCGCTGCAGGCACCGCAATCATGTGCACCATGATGGGGATTGTTGGCACTGCTGCTGCCGTGAGATACAACATAAACGATGGATGCAAAGTTTTTGATTAAGCCGATGCCTCTTAAAAAACCTTCGCCCCTCGTTGCCATCTCGCCCAGGGTATAACCAATCTGTAAGCCATTTTCAATATCAGCCGGGTTTTTATTTTCAATGGTAAGTATAGACTGTTTGTCCATATGCCCGTAAGCGTTCGAAATAGCCGGGCTCATTTTCGGACGAAACAGCATCTGCAATTTTTTTGCAAACGCCCAAAAACCAAAACTCATGCTTAAGAAAAATCCTGATATGATCCCATGGGTATATTTGGTATAAATCAGTTCTTCCTTCCTGAGCGTTTTTGCGCCAGATTCTTTAATTAAATATTTGGGTGTTACCGGGGCAGGGCAAAGTTTATCATAAAACTTACTGTCTTGTTGCTGAAAAAAAAACTCTACACCAAAAAAACCGGGAGCACCAAAAGTTTCAGCGTTTTTATCAACCGCTTCAATGTGGCGGCGTATGGAGTCTTCTCTTTCGTCGATGCAGAAGATGGCCTGGAAAGACCGGAAACCCCCTCCGCCCCCT
>JANPIJ010000280.1:0-52308 GCA_031424955.1 Ferruginibacter sp.
TCCCCCTTTAGGGGGTTAGGGGGCGGTCAGGGGGTTTTCAATAACTCCCGCAATTTTTCCCTGTAACCATCATATCCAAATAACTTCTTTACTTCATTGGTATCCGGCACATATGCGGCCTTGTTATTGATGATGGTTTTGATGGCCCTGGTGATGGCTTCCTTGTCGTCGGGATTGATCAACACCCCAAAACGGCCATCATCCAATGCATCGGTGGAACCATCTTTATTGCCTGCAATAACAGGCTTGCCATAATACATGGCTTCTATGAATACAATCCCGAAGCCTTCCTTTTTGCTGGGCATTATATAGCAATCGGCGATATTGTAATGCTCGGCCAATTCTGCATCGGGAATGAACCCGGTAAAAATAATATCGGCCCGCAGCTGAAGCGAATCGATCAGCGTATCTACCCGTTGCTTTTCCACGTCATCATACTTACCTATAATCATGTATTTAATGGCAGGGTAATCTTTTTTCAGTTTGTTAAGCGCATACAATACATTATCATAGCCCTTGTACTGCTCTTTGGATGATAGCCTGGTAAGGGTAGTTAAAACAATATTGCCGGTTGTTAACCCATACCGCTGCAGCAATGCCGCACTTTTATCCTTTTGCTGCGGAGGCTGTAAAAAAGGGTCAAGACAGTTGTTCAATATGCTTATTTTTTTTTCATGGAGGCCATGTACTTCCATCATACGGCCCCTTGTAAACCGGCTTACTGCAATCACCAGGTCGCATTTACCCAACATGTATTTTTTCCAGCGTGGTAAGGTATTCCACACTTCAATGCCGTGGGCAAACAAGATGAGCCGGGTACGGGGTGAAATGATTTTTATTAAAAAACCGGCGAGCAATAAATTGATATGGCTTAAGATAACCTGGTTGCTTTTTATTCCCTTGCGGAAAGCCGCAAATACAAACCGTGATTTCTTTTTGCCAAAGCCTGTAAAAACGGAGGCGGGAAAATATTTTTCATCTACCTCGCCGCTCAGATCATACATCGAAAGTATGGAGAGATTATTCCCTGGTTGGCCGGCCTCCATTTCATACAACGACTTGCCCACTACCCTGGATACCTTTTCTATACCACCGGTAGCGGAAAACGTTCGAAGCGTTAAAAAGAGGGTTTTACCGGCCATGCTGGTAATTAGCGATTAACATGCTGGTAAGGTATTGCGACCAGTGCATTTCACCGGCCATGAATTTTTTGTAATTGCCATTGTCACCGGCTTCCATGATGCTCCTTGAATACTCATTTCGCCCCAGCCATTCTTTAAAGGGAAAGGAGAACCCCATTTTAGGCCTGTTCCAGATGGGCTCCGGTAAAATATCTTTGAATGAATCGATCAGTAATTGTTTGTTGGCCCCCGGCCCATATTTTACATCCGAACTAATTTGCAGGCTAAGTCGGATAAAATCCGCATCCAGGAAGGGCACCCTTATTTCCAGTCCGTGGGCCATGCTCATAGTATCCGAATCACGCAATAACTGGTTTTGCATATAGAGATTCGACTCCATCCAACTGGCCTGGTTTTGGGGCGTCATGTGGTTAATATCCGGCAGCTGCGGCTGTTCGGATAATATCTCCCATATTTCCTTTTCATTTGCGCCGAGACTGGCGGCAATTTCAGCAGGAATAAACTGGCCCCTTAGGAAAAGATACCGGCCCACCGGTCCGCCGATACTTAAGTAAGCCAGCCGCCTGAATTTTTTGGATGCTATGATGCGGCCTGCTTTCAATACTGCGTTGGGTAGTTGTTCCAATAACAGGGCCGCTTTGATCCTGTTAAAAGATGGGTATCCGCCATACAATTCATCGGCACCCACACCAGACAAAACCGCCTTCAAACCACTTTCCCTTGCAAACTTGCTGATAAACCAGGTATTGATGCCATCGCTACCGGGAAGGTCCATTGCCCGGATAATGGCAGGAAAATGTTCGTGGAATTCCGCCTCCTTCAACAGGTGCTGGTGGTGATTACAACTTAAATGCTGCTGTATAATATCCTGGTATTTTTTTTCGGAAAACTGGTCCTGCTCAAAATACAGTGATATGGTATTTAGTTGCCTGGTTCCGGTATTGGCCAGCAAAGCAATGATACTTGAATCGAGCCCGCCACTTAGGAAAACGCCAATGGGGGCATCGGAAATCAGGTGCCTTGTTACGGCTTTCTGCAAACAGTCTTTTACCTGCTCCATTGCTTCGGCCCGGCCGGTGATCTTTTCTAAATAATTATACCGGTTAAAAGCTTCCTGCCGGGTGGTTCCGGTGGCCGCATGATAACAGAGCCAGTTTCCCTTTTTCAATGGCTTTACATCCTGTAAGGTAGTAACCGGCTCGGGCAGGTGTCCATAAGCCATCAGGTACACCGGCCAATGCGGGTGTTGCCGCTGAAGCCAGGGAACGGGTGCAAATGCTTTTATTTCGGAAGCAAATACCAGCCCCCGTTCTGTATGGGCATAATACAATGGTTTAATGCCGGAGCCATCTCTTACCAGGTAAAGACTGCCTTCTTCCCCATCCCATAAAGCAAAGGCAAACATGCCGTTGAAGCGTTTGAATGCCTCCGTGCCCCAGGTGGCAAAGGCCGCCAGGATCACTTCCGTATCACTGGCATTTGCAAAGCGGCAACCGAGTTGTATTAGTTCCGCCTTTAGTTCGGGGTAATTGTATAACTCTCCGTTATAACTGATCTGGTACCGCCCTTCCCCATACGACATCGGCTGGTGGCCGGCGGGGCTCAGGTCAATGATGGAAAGCCTCCGGTGGCCAAGTACTACCTGGTGCGCTTCATCGCACCAGGTTCCTTCATCGTCGGGCCCACCTGCCTTTAATACCTGGCACATCTCTTTTACCAGGTCGGTAATAGCAGCAGTTGGCAAACTACGATCAATCATTCCGGCAATCCTGCACATTACTTGTTGGGTGCCGCGTCCGGGGCGGTAGTATGTTTTTTATTGATGTAATAATCGTAGCGGGCGGTAAAATCCGCATACGTATTTCGTATGCCATCTTCCAGGTCAATCGATGCCTTCCATCCGAGTGCATTGATCCGGTCTACATTTAATAATTTTCGGGGCGTGCCATCCGGCTTGCTGTCGTCAAATACCAGCTTACCCTCAAAACCAGTAATCTCTTTTATAATCAATGCCATTTCTGCAATGGTATGATCGGCACCCAAACCGATATTGACAATTTCGGGATGCTCATATTCTTTCATTAAAAAATAGCAGGCTTTTGCCATATCATCCACATACAAAAACTCCCGTCTTGGGCTGCCCGTACCCCATACGGTTACATTGTCGGCCCGGTTCAGTTTTGCTTCATGAAATTTGCGGATTAAAGCGGGTAGTACATGCGAATTCTGCAAATCATAATTGTCGCCCGGCCCATATAAATTAGTAGGCATGGCGCTGATAAAGCGACAGCCGTATTGCTTGTGGTAATACTCACACATTTTAATACCGGCTATCTTGGCAATGGCATAGGCTTCATTGGTGGGCTCCAGCGCACCGGTGAGTAAATATTCTTCGCGGATGGGCTGCAGGGCATTTTTGGGATAAATACAACTACTGCCGAGGAACAATAATTTGGTAACGCCCGACCGGTACGACTCATGTATGACATTATTTTGCACCGACAAATTATCATAAATGAATTCTGCGGGATAGGTATTGTTGGCATAGATGCCCCCCACTTTTGCAGCCGCTAAAATTACGTACTGTGGTTGCTCGGTTTCAAAAAATGCCCTCACCGGCAGGTGCTCCCGAAGATCGAGTTCAGCAGAAGTGCGGGTAACGATATTGGTATACCCAAGACCGGTCAATAACCTGTGTATGGCGCTGCCAACAAGGCCCCGGTGGCCCGCAATATAAATTTTGTCTGTTAATTCCATTTATAGAAGGTTGATGGTTGAAGGTTGGTGGTTGGTGGTTGATGGTTGATGGTTGATGGTTGGTGGTTGGTGGTTGGTGGTTTGGTACACCGATGCCGGATGCTTTACCGTAAATATGTTGGTACCTATACCTGTTAAAAACAAATATTGGGCTCCCGTTCTATTGGAATATAATATACCGGCGATGATGTTTCGCTTAATAGAACTGAAGAAAATAAAACACTGCAGAGCGGTTAGAAAATTCGACCCGGGTTTGCAGAGTCTGGCTCCCTCTCCTTTGGAGAGGGCGGGGGGTGAGGTGGAACACCCGGTTGATGGTGATCATCCTGACCTGACCTCACCTCCCTTTCCCGTTAGCGCGCGGGACGGTACAGTATAATTTTATTAAACATTTGCTCTTCCAAATCGTCATTTGCTTTTTAATGAACGATGCCTCCAAATCCTTTAGTTTAATCAAATAGATCGGTTAATGGTTGATTGTTGATAGTTGATGGTTGATGGTATATCGCAAATTTGTTAGTACCAATGTCCATTAAAAAACGATGCCGGGCCTCCCTCTCTTTTGTCGTCGAAGATCCCGATTATTTCGGGAGTGAGGGAACGACTGAGGTGGCTACCCGGTTGATGTGGATCATCAATTAAAAATAAAGTTTACACCTTTTTGAAAGGTGTAAACTTTATTTTAAATTCGGCACAGTATCAAATTAGCCAATTCCTATGGGAAGCCCGCCCCTATTTATCAATGATGTAAGCCTGATATTTTTGAAATTTGTCAACCTGTAATTTAAAAGATGGCAGGAATGTTACCAATTCTTCAATTTTACTTGACAGACTATTCAATACAACAATAGTAACAGGAAAAGTGTCGAGGTTTTGTTGAAACATTAAGCTTTTATCTATAGTAAGTAAAATGTCAAAGCTGTTTTCGACGCAGTAGGTCATTAGCTTCCCATTTTTTATTCCACTCAATTGCAATTCTCTAACCGTGTAAACCTGGAATTCCTCCAAATGTTTTTTTAGGCGTTTGGTAACACACTCATCAAGCAAAATTTTCACTGAGAATATTTGTTGAAGATTCAATTAATTTTTGTGACATTTCAAGCACTTTTATAACCTGTTCTTTGGTAACCCCTTCAAAGTCTTCCAAAAAAATTTCAATTGAATCTCCTGTCTCTAAATAATCAAATAAATTTTTAATTGGCACTCTTGTCCCAAAAAAGACGGGTGTTCCGCCTAAAATTTCGGGGTCAATATTTATTACTTTTCCATCCATGACTTTAAATTTATGTCTTTCAAATTTAAGCAATTTTAACGGACTAAAATACTATTCGGAAGGGGAGACGCAAACTCCCGGCTGATGCCGATCATCAATTAAAAATAAAGTTTACACCTTTTTTTTGAAAGCTGTAAACTTTATCCTGAAATTCGTGCTTATTCGTGTAATTCGTGGCAAAAAAATTTCTCTCCGGCTTTGCTCCTTTGCGGCTTTGCGGCTTTGCGTGAATACAAATCAGCTAAATAACAGGCTCCAGGTTCTTCCTGTCAAACTGGGCGCTTAATTGTATCCCCATAGATTCAATTTTAACTTTTGCACGGTTGCCGGAAATTTCTACGAGTATCCCATGGTAATTCATCAGCACTCCCTGCTTAATCCTCACTTTACTGTTTACCTCCAGTTTGGGCGTTTCTTCCACCGCCACCTCGGAAAATTCGTTTAAAAATTTACGGATGGTAAAAATGTCTTCATCTTTAATGCGTGCCGGTTTACCCAGCCAGTAAACAAAATTGATGATCCCGTTCACATTTCGCAGTTCCCATTTCTCTGCCTCGGGCACCCTTACAAATACATAGGATTTGAAAATGGGTTCCAGTACGATTTTTTTCCGGTCGCTCCATTGCTTTACCACCTTGTTAAGCGGGCAATAGTTTTCAATGCCCTGTTCTTCCAGTATGGTGGCCACTTTTTTTTCCCAACGCGGTTTGGTATATACCGCAAACCAATGTAAATCCTTTTGATCCATAAAATAGCTTCGCTATCCCTCAGTCACATGCGTAACCAAAGTAATTTTAAAATTAAAAAAGATAATAGCTTCGTACGCAATATTTTACATGGATATTGGCACGCCGCAAAAGTAAGGGATAGCACCAAATAAAGCCCGTCCAATACTGTTTTATGAATTATAAAATCATTTCATCAGTCAGTTATCCTTTATACGATGAGCTATACAACTATAAAAACTAAATAACTGATTTACCACATGTACCCTATCTACCTTATTTACCCTCCCAATTTACCTTATTTACTTATTTCCCCCATCCGCCCCTCACCCACTATCCCCTGATCCTTCGTTTCAATCTTTTCCACATTTGCTTCAGCCATGGGAATCTCGATTCGCTGTCATCAATGGCATACCCGTAGCCATACCCATAGCCATAGCCATACCCATATCCATATCCATACCCATACCCATTGCCAAAGTTCCCGATATTGATTCCCCGCTTTTTCACCCCGTTAAAAACGATACACATGTTGTTGAACTTTTTTTGCTGGTTCAGCTCATTGATCATTTTGATGAATATCTTAGGCGTGCGGTCGTGCCGGATTACATATAACGTAACATCCCCGTATTCTTTTAACAATTGGGCATCCGTAACCGGGCCAATGGGGGCCGTATCAATAAATACATAATCAAATTCCCGCTTGATATATTCCATCATCTGGCGATAGGCCGTCCTGCCAATGAGTTCGGTTGGATTGGGAGGAATGGATCCGGCGGGAATGATAAATAAATTGGGAATGGATGTTTCGCGGATAATTTCTTCAATGGTGGCCGTGCCCACAATATAATTGGAGATGCCCGGGTTGCGGTTTACATCCATTAATTTACTAAGTTTCGGTTTGCGGAGATCCATCTCCATCAGGGCCACTCTTTTACCGGTGAGGGTAAAACTGATGGCGAGGTTGATGGCCATAAAACTCTTTCCTTCGCTGGAAATACTGGAAGTAACCAGCAGTGTTTTATGTTCATCATCCAGCCCCATATAAGCGAGGTTGGTTCTTAGTGCCCTGAACTGCTCTGCAATTACCGTTCTTTTGCCTTCCAAAATCACAATGGGAGATCGGGTACTGGCCTGCACAATTTCGCCTACAAAGGGTACCGATGTTTTATCCTCAATATCATCCCGGAATAACACTTTGCTTTTAAATTGCTCCTTCAACAATACCATGAAAACTGCTGCCAGCAGACCGACAATAAACCCGGTCATATAAAAGTTTTTGGCAACCGGGCTTACAGGCCCATAGGAACTTGGGGTTTCCAATACCCTCAAATCGGCGCCGGTTGATGCTGAGGAGATAGCGGTTTCTTCCCGCTTCTGTAATAAATAAGAATAAATATTGTTTTTAATTTGCTGCTGCCTGCTGATCTCGAGTAATCCTCTTTCCTTTTGAGGCACCGACTTCAGTAAATCATTGTTCTGAGCTATATTATTATTGATATCACTCCTCACCGTTACGAGGGTATTTCTAATATTTGAAATACTTTCCAATATATCCGTCTTTAACCTGGCCACTTTTTCCTTCCCCCTTATCACCGGCTCACTATTATCACCTGTTACCCTCATAGCCGCTTCAAGCTCAAATTCTGCTGTATATAAATTATTAAGCAGGCTAATGAGTGTATTATCAGATACCATCGACAAGGAAGGTACAGTACCCGGTTTTTTACCTTTATTCTGAACATAATTCCGGATATCATTTAATATCTCCAGTTCAAGATTTACCTGCCCCTTCCGAATATCCAATTCCCGCACTTTGGTAAGAAATAATTCTCCCTGCGTTCCTACACTATATAGGGATTCCCTGTTCTTGTATGCTTCAATATTTACCTCCACACTGTCTAACTGGTTCATAACAAAACTGAGCCGGTCATCAATAAAATTCAGGGTTTTGGCAGCGATCTGGTTTTTATCATCGATGCCTTCGATATTGTACACTTCAAAAAGGCGTTTGAGTATATCCCTGGCTTTTTCGGGGACGGGCGTTTCCAGTTTTACATCCAATACCGTGGAAGAAGCGGATATGGGAGCTGCTCTTAATGAACCAATGATTTCTCCCGCGGCGGCCGCTATGGGGCGGGTAATTACATAATAATTTTTTCCCACCACACCGGTATTGTACCTGTTATTCATTACCAGGCGAAATGATACATTGCCCAATAATATGGTACTGTCAAAACGAATGGTCTGCCCGTTTATCTGGACTTCCCTGTTGATCCAATCTATTTTAAACGGGTACTTACCATAGGAATAGATACTGTCTTTGGTCAAAGCCACAAAGCGAATGGGAGAATTTTCCCCGTACAATTCCTCCAGCCTTACCTTGCCCTGGTTGTAAACCGTTGAATATAAATCAAGGGTTTTAACTACTTCCTGCATCAGGCCGGAGGAACGCATTACCAGTATCTCATTTTCCACGATTTTTTTCTCGCTGAATATATTGAGGGCATCCAATACTTTTGAATCGCCTGACCCCCGGTTCGGATCTTTTAATAAAACCTTTGCTGTAGCTACATAAATGGGGATTTCCGCCCTTAAATAAATGTAGGCAACACTCATTGAGATGGGTATGGTGAGGGCGAACAGTGGCCAGAACGGCAGGTATTTTTGTATTATTTGTATAAATACATTCGTCTCCTGTTTTTCCTTAAAGAATTGCTGCTCGTTCATAAATGTAAATTACCAACCGGCTTTAACGGAAGATCCTGTCAATAATTAAAAATACAAATGTAATGGCTGATAAAACGGTGGTATAAAGTAGTTGGTTTCTTGTTCTTTTTTGTTCTGCATCAATTTTAGCTTCGTTGGGTTTTACCACCACAATATCATTTGGCTGCAGGTAATACCAGGGAGAGGTAAAGATAGAAGGATCCTCAAGGTTAAGATGCTTTATCTCCTTACTATTTTGTGTTTCCCGTATTACCATTATTTTATCCAGTTGGGCGTTTTGGCTGGTTCCTCCACTCTGCGCCATTACTTCCAGCAGGGCTATTTTTTCATCCGGCATATCCACTATCTTTGAACCTGTTTCTCCCAAAACGGTTATCCGGTGGTTGGCAAAACTAACCGTAACGATCGGGTCTTTCAGATAGGGTAACAAGTCAGTTTCTAATTTCGATTTCAATTCCTTCCTGGTAAGCCCTGCTACGGCTACCTTTCCCAGTTTATGAAGATAAATATTGCCATCGAGGCTTACCTGGAAACCCGATTTACCCTCTACTCCACCTACTGATTTGTTAAAAAGGCCATCTTCCTCTGCACTCAGGCTGGAAATTGAAATCGTTAATACATCATTTTTTTGAATTTTTAGTTCGAAGTCAGCATTTACAAAGCCGCGGATGATGGTATCTGTCCGTATATCTTTAAAATAGTAGGCGGGTTTAAATATCCTGCAGGAACTAAGCAGGCAAGCTCCAAGGAACAACAATAAAAAGAGGGATAAAAGCTTTTCTGCAAACAACACCCGGCGGAATTTATTTATCATGTGTTTCAACAGTGGTTTATCATACCGGGTTAATAATGTCAATATCTCCATAAGTGCTGCTATTCAATGAGTACCGGTTACCCGTCAATATTTTAATGAACTGTAAATTTCGTAAAATAAAGCATACAAACAATGAATGGGTTTATTTGGCATATCAGTTTACTGGCTGTGGCAAGGCCACGCATTTGAGCTATTCCAGCCGTAAAAAAAGGGATGATAGAAATATCACCCCTCTACCAATTACAATATAGTAGGTTAGGGCAGTTTATTCAACTGCTTTTTTCTTTCATCCCTTATTTTTTTTATACCATAGCCAATACCAGCGGCTACCAATACTGTCACCCCGCCATCAATCGGAAGATCCGGATCTCCACCCGGATCAGCAGGATTAGGATCAACCTGGGCCATCGAAAACCCTGGCATGAAACAAAGTATTACAACTAATACATTGATCAATACAATAAACGATAATTTTTTCTTCATTGGATTTCCTATTGTTTCTAAGGGGTTAGCGCTAAATTATGCTGTACCGCTACAAATTTATAATTGTTTTGGCTACAAAACCGGTTAACCGGGCATAATATTTATCACCATACGTAATTACCGCCCGCCCGGGATTTTCCCCATTGAAAAAATAAAGTAATTAAACCGGAACAGCCAGTTTATTCTCAAAGGCTGTTGGATACCCACCAGCCCCCGTTTTAAGTTTCCTTTTAAAAAGAAAAAAAATGAAGGATGCGAATAGAGGCCTAAAAGGGATCCGAAATTCCAGGCATTTAAAATTGATTTAACTTAACTAAATAATATTGCGCAGATATGAATAAATTGTGTCCAATCACAAACCGATCAATATGAATCAAAAAGCTGTATCAATCCGGCCATTCATCGGAGCCAAAGACTTTGAACTATCACGCAGTTTTTATCGGGATCTGGGCTTTGTGGAGAGCATCCTGACCCATAACATGTCATATTTCAACACCCGGGGATTAGGATTTTATTTGCAGGACGCTTACATTCAGGACTGGATAGATAACTCAATGATTTTTATGGAAGTTGAAGACGTTGGTGAGTATTGGGCTGAATTATTGGCATTGGATCTTACGACTAAATACAAAAATGTAAAACTAATCCCGATACGAAAAAATGATTGGGGCAGCGAATGTTTTTTGCATTACCCCTCCGGAATCCTTTAGCATTTTGGAGCATTCTATCCGCAAATAAAGTAATTATGCATCCATATGCCTCCATACAAACTACATATTTGAAGACATTGACCTGCAAACAATCAGGAGGAGCATGTGACAAAGCATTTCATGAAAATGGTTTTGAAGCAATGGCATCATTAAGCAAAAAAATATGGTATGGAAATGTTTCAGAAAGGTGATACAGCTCATCATGAAGCAATCAATGAAATGAAAGAACTTATGAAAACACCGGATTCAATGAAGACATGGTTTGAAACTAAACAAAAGGAATTTGATGCCCTGCCTGGAAACATCTAACAAAAAATCACGGCACAGAACGGTGCAAAGCATTATTTGAAAATATTAATATTCATGACAAAATCCTTTGGCAAACTATTCCCTTACCTCTGCATCACCGGTTTTTTATTGCACTGGACAATCGTTTTTATACTATCCCTGCCATCCCCGTTTCAAATGAAGAGTACCCTGCTATATGCTCCACGCATGAAGACCATGTTCAGCTCCTGGAGATTATTTACCCCACCCTACACGTTTGATACAAGGCTTTATATGGTGCTAAGAGATACAAATGGCAACGGCAAAACGGATACGATAGAAGTATTGGAGCGTTTGGCCTTACAAAAGCAGGCCAGGGCCCCTTTTAATCAAAGAGAAAATATCCTGGATCACATGGTTAACCAGCATGTGGGGGGCTTACTAAGAACTGTTTGGGGAAATAAAAAAATGCCCGGTGAATATACCCCCGGCTCCCCCACAGCCCCCTATCTACCAGAAGCAATAGCAAAGATTGAAAATAACAGCGGCTACCAGGTGAATATGGCAACTATTTATAATTATTGCAGACTGGTATTAAAAGAATATAGCATTAATGAAGCCGGCAAGGAACTAAAAATAGTGATTACCAAAAAGATGATCCGGCCCTTTAATGAGTTAGATAATGCTCAATATCATCCTAAGGAATTGCCCGTTTTTGAAACCGCTTTCAAATCATTGATTCCATGATAGGGCAACAAATAAAATATTACAGCAACCGGCTGCAACAGGAAAACTACAAATCTTTTTACCTTGCTTTTTTAAGAGTCGCCATCAGCGCATGGCTCCTGAAAGAACTTTGCATCAATTGGTCGTCGCTTGACCTATTGTATGGACCGTCATCATTTGTAGTACCCAAAAACAATTTTATCAGCAGGCTGCCCGGCGGTTTTTCAATGGCCAGGAGCCATTACTGGTGGCTGATCATCCCTTATATCGGCGTTATTTTCCTGAATATATTGGGCATTGGTAAATGGGTGACTGGGTTAACGCTCTTTTTGATGGTGGATTTGTTGCAAAAAATGAATACATCCTTTATGAACGGCGGCGACAAAATGGCCAAATTGATTTTGTTGTACCTGGTCATTGCAGATTCATACCAATATTTTGCCTGGAAGAAAAAAATAAATACTGACAATGAAGCGAAAAGAAAATCACGAAACCTCTTAAGTAACCTGGCAGCATTGTGCATTATGCTGCAGCTTTGTGTGGCTTATTTCGCTACGGGCATGGCGAAATTGATGGACCCATTATGGCAAAACGGCGAGGCGGTTTATTACGCCTTATCAATGGAACGATTTAAAGGCACCCCCATCAACAAGTACCTTATTCAATACAAATGGATTGATATTGCGGTTAATTACCTTGTGCTGATTTTTGAAATATTTTTCCCTTTCCTGGTCTGGATAAAAAAACTGCGAAAACCTTTGCTGGCAGCGGGTGTGCTGTTTCATGTATGCATTTATACTTTCTTAATGATATATGGGTTTCAACTTGTTTTCCTGTTAATTTATGGTTTGTTTTTACCCAATGACAGGTTGTTGAAAATAGCGCAAAAATTAAAGCCGGGATCAGGATTTACAGGATTTTAGAATGACAGGATACTCCCAATAAAAAACTCAAATACCTTTCCGCAATAGAAAAGATATTTGAGCTGAATTGCTTACTCCCCTTTAGGGGATGGGGGCGCTTTACTCCCCTTTAGGGGTCGGGGGCTTGCTTACTCCCCTTTAGGGGATGGGGGCTATTTTAATTTGCCCAATGCTTCTTTAATTCTCACCCAGGCCCTTTCGATATTGACCATGCTGTTGGCAAATGAAAAACGCACACAATTGGGTTCGCCAAAAGCCTCTCCCATTACGGAAGAAACATGTGCATTATTGAGCAGGTACATGGAGAAATCCGCTGAGTTCGTAATATTATTTTCGCCATCTGACTTTCCATAATAATAAGAAACATCCGGGAAAATATAAAAAGCACCCTCCGGTTCTGAACATTTAAAACCGGGAATATCTTTTATCAATTCCATTACCCTTGCTCTTCTTCTTGTAAACTCCTCCGTCATTTCGAGGGAAGGCTTCAGGTCGGTAGTTAATGCAACAACAGCCGCTTTCTGTGTAATAGAACAGGTACCGCTGGTAAACTGTCCCTGTAATTTTTCACAACCTTTTGCGATGTCTGTATTGGCTGCAATATATCCGAGGCGCCAACCGGTCATGGCAAATCCCTTGCTCAATCCGTTGATAACAATTACCCTGTCTTTCAGGTCGCTGAACTGTGCAATGCTTTCATGCTTTCCTACAAAATTGATGTATTCATAAATTTCGTCTGATATAATATAGAGGCCGGGATATTTCCTGAACACTACCGCCAGTGCTTCTAATTCTTCCTTACTGTACACTGCTCCGGAAGGATTACAGGGAGAAGAAAAAAGAAACAGTTTTGATTTAGGTGTAATGGCAGCTTCTAACTGGGCAGGTGTAATTTTAAAGCCACTTTCCAATGACGTATGTACTTCTACTACGGTAGCCCTTGCTATTTTTACCAGTTCTGAATAAGTTACCCAGTAAGGAGTTGGAATAATTACTTCCTCCCCTTCATCTACCACTGCTAATATGGTATTAGCGAGGCTCTGTTTGGCACCGGTAGAAGTAACAATATTTTCAGGTTTATAATCCAGGTTATTGTCTCTTTTTAATTTACTGCAAACAGCTTCCCTCAGATCAGCGTAGCCGGCTACAGGAGTATAATGACTAAAATTGTCGTGGATGGCTTTTACTGCTGCATCCTTAATATGCTGCGGAGTATCAAAATCGGGCTCTCCCAGGCTAAGGTCAATTACATCAATTCCCTTGGCTCTTAGTTCACGGCCCAGTTTGGCCATCTTTAATGTTTCGGGTTCGGCAAAACGGTCTAATAAAGAAGATAGTTGCATGTATTTTATTTTGAAGCGCAAAATTAAAAGAAATTGAAGTGGATTTGGCATTTAAATAAAATTATTTGAACGAATGATTGAAATATTTTCATCATTCAACAAAATTTGTTTGATTTTTTTAAAATCTGGCAGGCGCCGGACTCTGTCCGGTGTCGGCCTTGTTACTACTGCAGTGATTTAACGAACAACTAATATAAATTAGAGGGTTGCCGGTTGCGTATAGTTTAAACATTATTAAGTTTAGGGTTTAGTAACAATAGAGACACAGGGCGGGAACCCTGCGCCTGAATGAGTTCCCGCCAGCTAACTGCAACACCTGGCTTGTGAAATGTGTGACATAGCAGTATTCTATTTGTAGAACTCCCCGGAACAAGGTCCCGATTTTTATCGGGAGGGGATGGGGGTGGGTGGAACATCGTACTTAAAAATCAGTTTCGATAAATCCGGAATATGCTTTCGATTTCGTTTCAACTCCTGTTCATAAATTATTTCCCCCAGGTGCTTCATAAACGGAAACCCGATATCATTATAATTGTATTTATCATCATTCAGGATTCCATCCTCATTGCAATAAATAGTGGCCGACAAAAAGAACTCTACCTTTTTATCCAGGTCAACGATATACGCTACATCCGTTAATTGTCCGTATGCATCGCCCACCTTATTAAAAATGCGGATATTATTTGGCAGGGCTCCTTTTTCTGAGCCGAATAATAAAAATTTACAATAGGCCGGCCAGTAATTCGCAGTATCTGTTGAGTAAGGCGGATAAGTACTTTCTGTAGGTAACTGGCTCATATACTTCAACAAAAAATCCCGGTCGCCTGCTGTAATATTAAAACTACTGGCAGCAGTCACTTTGTTTGGAAAAATAAGGCTGATCAATATGGTATGCAGATCTTCCAGGCTGATCCTGTTCTTTGCCGAAAAGTCCATCGGTTCATTTACCAGTTGGCCTGCCCTGATAAACCCCTTTCCTACGGTGTCGTTTCGTTGCAGGTACTGCCGGGTAGTAACCTTCATGGGCTGATCATACAATATATTGTTGTTTGCATCTAAAAAGCTAACCGGGTTGGTGTGCCGGTTTTCATCCGGGCTAAGCGGAATGCTCAACCGATGCAATAACTGAACATCTCCATACCCCCGCTGATGCAATTGATCATTGATATATTCCTGGCCCAAAAATTCGTAGAGGCGGTTAAAAGCATCGTTATCACTCACCATCAGTATTTTTTTGATGTACTGGGCTATGCTGGGCCTTCCATCCCTTGTGGTGGGATCGTTATAAACAGGGGTCTGCCCGCTGTAAGCCTGTCCCGTTACCATGGTAGTATTCAGGTCTAATCCCTTTATCTTTAATTCATTCAGCTTTTGCAGTGCCAATATACTTACCGGGAACTTTACAGTAGAGGCAGGATAAAAATAACGGGCGGAATTTACATTAAAATAATAATGCTTCAATACGGCAATGCCATTGGCGCCTTTATCCACCTGCGTAAAGATGATCTGCACATTTCGGTTGTTCCTGTTTTGAAGAATTGAATCAAAATATTGTGGATACTGTTTCATCAAATCTTCCAAAAATGCATCTGTACGGGTACTATCCACGGGTATGGGCGCAGTAACTACCACCGGGCTTTCCACGGCAGGCGCAGGCAGTTTTTTAACCGCCGAACAGGAGGATGCAAATAAAAGGATAACAAGTATGGAACAAATCCCCGGATTTTTTAAGATCATAATATTGATTTACAATTCACAAAAGTAAGCGCCCATTTTTAAAGAGGATAACAGCCTTTATCGCCCATCTCCTTTACAAAATAATGGCTTTTCAGGCAACGGCGTGCCCGTTCAAAAATATGTAATGCACTTAAATAATCACCCTATAATCTTCAATGAGTTTTTCCCCTATCTTTGCAAACTTCTAAAAAATTAACAAAGTAGCTACTAAAAGTAACCAATTATGAAATTGAAAGGCTTAGTTTGGTTTTTCGCCATTGCTTTAATTTTTATCTCCCTCTGGGAATTGTCATACACCTGGGTGATTCGCAGTTATGAGGGTAAGGTAAAAGTACAGGCAGAAAGATATGTAAAATCCCAGTTCCCCAATTTGAAAGGAGAAGACAAGGACCTGGTTGTTAAAAGCAGGATGCAAAGAATTCTCGATAGTACAAGAGATAAAAGCATCTACCCCGTAATAGGTACCAGCTATCAAAAGTGCAAAGAGAATGAATTGAAATTGGGTTTGGACCTTCAGGGTGGCATGAGTGTAACAATGGATGTTAGCCTGGAAGGATTGCTTAAATCCATGAGCAATAACCCAAAAGATCCGGCACTTTTAAAAGCTATCCAAACGGCGAAAATACAAAAGCTAACCAGTAATTCAGATTTCATTAGTCTGTTTACGGCTGCTTACAAAGAACAAAATCCGGACGCTAAACTATCTTCTTTATTTGCGAAGGCCGGTGGTCAAATCAAAAGCACCAGTAATGATAATGACGTAATTGACCAGATTCGTACAACCTCCAAAGGCGCCATACAGGAAACGTATAAGATATTATTAAAACGTATTGATAAATTTGGCCTTGCAAGCCCTACCATTAACCTGGATGAAAACCGGGGAGTAATAAATGTGGAACTGCCGGGTATTTCAGACAAAGCAAGGGTTAGAAAACTATTACAGGCAAGCGCCAACCTCCAATTTTGGGAGGTATACAATATTGCTGAATTAGCTGGTTCGCTGCAAACAGCAGACAAGGCAGTTAGTGATTATTTAAGCGGTATCAGTGCTACGGACACTGCCCAAAAAGGTGCGGCCGATTCTGTAAAATTATTAGCCAATCAAAATGCATTTTTCAAGGTAATCAACCCCATTGATGGCCAGCAGGACCCCAAGACCGGCAAAACCTTTTATGGTGCTGCTATTGGAAGCATCGCTTTAAAAGATACTGGTATATTTAATTCTTACATGAGCCTTGAAGGCGTTAAGAACAGTTTACCTGGTGATGTAAAATTTTTACTGGGTGTGGAAGAAAAAGCACCCAAAACAGGCGCACGTTATTATCCATTGTATGCCATCAAAACAATTCCCGGAACTGATAAGGCAAAGCTGGAGGGTGAAGGCGTGGAAGAATCGAGCCAGAGCTTTGATGAAAGAGGGCGTCCTTCTATTAAAATGCTGATGACCAGTGTTGGATCAAAAACATGGGCCAGGATGACTGCTGATAATACCAACCGCCCTATTGCGATTGTATTAGATGATGTTGTTTATTCTGCTCCAAATGTAAACGGCCCGATTGAAGGTGGCAGTTCCGAAATTTCGGGCAGCTTTACAACTGAAGAAGCACAGGATTTGGCCAATATATTAAAATCAGGTAAAACAAATGCTCCCGCAAAAATTGTTGCCGAGCAGGTAGTAGGCCCTACCCTTGGTAAAGCCGCGGTAAATGGCGGTATGATGGCTTTTGGTATTGCCTTCCTGGTGATTTTTACTTTAATGTTGGTTTATTATAACAATGGCGGTTGGGTGGCCAATATCTCGCTGATATTAAACCTGCTGTTTACGATTGGTGTGTTAAGCGCCATGGGCTTCACGCTAACGGCTGCCGGTATCGCCGGTTTGGTGTTAACCATTGGTATGGCGGTGGATACCAACGTAATTATTTTTGAAAGAATCAAAGAGGAACTGACCAAAGGGAAATCGTACCCGCAGGCAGTGAATGATGGTTACAGGCGTTCATTGGCTCCCGTTATTGATGCACACGTTACAACCTTGTTAACCGCGATCATCCTCGCGTATTTTGGTTTGGGCCCTGTACTGGGTTTTGCTACCACGCAGATCATCGGTATCCTGCTTTCCTTATTCTGCGGAATTTTGGTATCAAGGCTGATCACTGATTTTTATACCAACAAAAACCGTCACTTTAATTATTTTACTGCAATTTCAAAGCGTGTTTTCAAGCATGCTAAATTTAAATTCATTGAGTACAGGAAAGTAGCATACGGCATTTCAATAGGTGTATTGCTGATCGGACTCGGATCCTTCCTCAATGGATTTCACCTGGGTGTTGAATTTAAAGGTGGCCGAAGTTATACTATTGCCTTCCCGCAGACTGTGTCTAATGAATCTGTTCAGGATGACCTGCGTAAATCATTGAAAGGTGATTTCCCAATCATTAAAACAGTTGGTGATAACAAGCATTTAAATATTACCACGTCGTACCTAATAGGCCATGAAAATGCGGACGATTCTGTGCAAACACAATTGTATGAAGGGTTAAAAAAAGTGTTGCCTGGTATCAGTTACGAAGAGTTTTCTAAAAATCACATCCAGAGTTCACAAACCATACAGCCAACCATTTCCGCTGACCTGAAAGCGGGTGCTGTGAAAGCCATCATTTTTGGACTGTTGGCTATCTTCATTTATATCTTTATCCGTTTCCGTGACTGGAGATATTCTTTTGGAACCATTGTAGCCTTATTGCATGATGTGTTGGTTATGTTGGCAGTATTCTCGTTTTTTAAAAACGTGGTACCGTTCCCGCTGGAAATTGACCAGCACTTTATTGCAGCGATATTAACGGTAATTGGTTTTAGTATGAATGATACGGTAATTGTATTTGACCGTATCCGGGAATATAGTAAGGGATCAAAAGCAAGTGACAAAGGAAATATCATCAACCGTGCTATTAACGATACATTGAGCAGAACAATAATGACCTCTCTTACCGTATTTTTAACCCTGTTGATCCTGTTCATCTTTGGTGGTGAAGTAACCAGGGGCTTTGCGTTTGCAATGCTGATTGGTGTTATCACGGGTACCTACTCTTCTATTTTTGTGGCTGCACCAATATTGGTTGATTTTGCAAAAGACAAACCATTGGGCGAAGCAGAACTGATCAGCAGCGAAAAGCCGGTAGTGAAGACAGAGAAAGTAGTGGCGAAAAAAGTGTAGGCTGTTAGAAAGTAAATACAGTTTATAAAATATTTAAAGCCCGTTCATTGATGAACGGGCTTTTTTGTGGTTATAAAATGCGGTTATCACAATATCTCCAAAGAATAAAAGAGCTACATGGCGCAAGCGTCCGCTTGTGCCCGGAACACAATGCGGATTATTACTTTTCAATTCTATCATTCTACATAAGAAGGAGTTTTATTTGTACTGACGTAAATGTCTCTTTACGTTTTTATTCCGAATGGCACAAGCGGACGCTTGCGCCAAAAGACGTAGTAGTTACTCCCTATACAATTCCATATCAATCAAAAAAAATTGGATTGAATTGTTAAAGTGGCTTCCCAACTTTTATTTCGATTGGCAAATTTTCTGTAAAAATTTTAAAAGAGCTACCTCTATAATTAGGCCGATAGATACGGTTTTAGAAAAATAGTGAAATTTTAGCTACCCCAGGTTTTCAAGATCATCCAAATCTTTTGAGCGCCCTGATGATCTTTTCGCTTTTATCAAATCATTCTTGTGAATGGTTCTGATCTTAAGGTTATCGTCTTCAAATATTACAGATTTTTGATAGCAGTCTTCAAATTCGAGTCCTTTGACCATAACCATTAAGTCGATCGCTACCGGTGGAACGCCAAATGTAAATACGTCCCAATTTGGATGACTTAGAAAGTTATCTTCTGTCATATCAAATACGGGCATGCCAAATTGATGAAAGGCCTCTTTTATTTTTGAATAATTGCCGGTCGTTCGCTCTACCCAAATATCAATATCCCCGGTAGTACGGGAATAACCATGCAGTATCACAGAAAAACCACCAACCAGAAGATATCTTACCTGCTGGTCATTCAAAGCAGCTAAAAAATCCCTGAAATCATCATTGAAAATATTTCCCATTATATATTTCTTGACCGGGCCTTAAATTTTGTCCTATCCATTTGAGGTGGCTCATTTTCCGGATAATTAAAGGCGATGCTGTTTAAATAAGCCGTTATACGAAGCCTTTCCTGCCAGGTTAGTTTCTTATACCAGGTTGAATGATCCGCCGCTTCTTTGGCTGTATGGGCTTTAAACCTGGTGCGGTCTAAACGATAATTTGACATGGCCAAATTTACGATTTAGTTTAAGTATTCCAACGATGCGAGTGTATTCAAATTTGCAGGTATATAAATCAACAGCTCAATGAATATTATTTTTTGTTGTAAAATCCAGTACATGGCCTATGGTGCAAGCGTCCGCTTGTGCACTGAACCAGAAACAGACGCTCCGGTTATAATCCTTTTTATCTAAGATTTCTTTTGCTTGTATTGCCGTAAAATATCTTTTCGAATTTACTTTGTACCGGGCACAAGCGGACGCTTGCGCCAGGAAATCAACCATTCATAATACATTCCCGGAATTATATTTTAACCCAGGGGCATAAAAAAAGGAGAAGGCAAACACAACCTTCTCCCTCTTACTTATTATGAATTAAACCGCAAACGAAGTTCCGCAACCACATGTCTTGCTTGCATTGGGATTATTGAAGGTAAAGCCCCTCGAATTTAATCCGCCCTGCCAGTCTACCTCCATACCCATTAAATAAATGCCATGTGTTTTTTCCATGATGCATGGTATTCCTTCTATTTCAAAATGCTCATCTTTTTCACCCGGAACATCAAAGCCCAGCACATACGTCATACCGCTGCAACCTCCGCCCTTCACTCCTACCCTCAATAAATTCTTCCGGTCAAAATCCGGCTCACTCATTAACCGCCTGATTTCCGTCACCGCATTTTGAGTTAAACTAACCGGTGTTGCTATTGTTGCTTCCATAGTTGCATTTGTTTAGGCAAAGGTATAAACATTTTAAAACCTGCTGACGGAACGCTATTTCGAAAGAAGGAATTTATTCGACCCGCTTTGTCTTATTTTTGTAAAAAAAAACATGCTGTTATTTGAAGTTGGATTTGTTGAAATACAGGGAATTGCAACCGTAATCCTTTTTGGTTTATTTATTTATTTATTGACCGAAATGCGTGTACTGAGAAGAGAAATCAAGGCAAAACAACCATCCGCCCCGGGGAGCAACTTGCTACCCCTGCAGGCATACGAAAGACTGAGCTTACTGGCAGACAGGATCTCCCTAAAAAACCTGGTTGGCCGTGTACATACTACCGGGCTCTCTGCATCGGAGTTACAGGCAGGCCTGGTAGAAACCATCCGGAACGAATATGAGCACAATATCACGCAGCAGATTTATATTAATCCCGAAGTATGGAAGGCTGTTACCAACATGAAAGAACAAAATATTTTCATCATCAACCAACTGGCCAGTACTTTACCACCTACCGCCCATGCACTGGACCTTAGTAAAATGATACTGGAGTATGCTTCCAATAACAATGCTGAACTTGGCCCGGTGGTATTGGATGCGATTCAATTTGAAGTGAAGAAATTATTGTAGAGAGGTTGATGGTTGAAGGTTGATGGTTGAAGGTTTTTATATTTGCTACCTCGTTAGTTTTTATTGATAACTGATAAGGGCCAAAGAAAAACAGCCAACAATCTTATCCATTAAGCTTTAATCTGTCATTCATTCTGTTCGAATTGAAACAGAAAACAATAAACAGGAAACAGTAAACCCACAATTCCACACTATATGAAAAAAAAACTGACCGATTCCGGAATTGAAATAAAGAAAGTATATACCCATGCTGACCTGCCTGGGATGACGAATGATTTGCCCGGTGAGTTTCCATTTACCCGTGGCGTACAGGCTGATATGTACCGTGGTAAACTTTGGACGATGCGGCAATATGCCGGCTTCAGCACGGCGGAAGAGAGCAATAAAAGATATCATTATTTATTATCGCAGGGAGTAAATGGACTAAGCGTAGCCTTTGATCTTCCTACACAAATTGGTTACGATAGTGATCATCCGTTATCAGAAGGCGAAGTGGGAAAAGTAGGTGTAGCAATCGACTCGCTGGAAGACATGGAAACCTTGTTCAAAGGAATCCCGCTCGAAAATATCACCACTTCTATGACCATCAATGCAACCGGTTTTATCCTGTTGGCTTTTTATATCGCCTTAGCAAAAAAACAAGGTGCCGACCTCTCCAAAATTTCCGGTACCATTCAAAATGATATTTTAAAAGAATACGCCGCCAGGGGTACCTATATTTATCCACCCAAACCATCCATGCGTATCATCACAGATATTTTTGAATGGTGCGCCAAAGAAGTCCCCAAATGGAATACGATTTCCATATCAGGCTATCATATCAGGGAAGCGGGCAGTACAGCAGTACAGGAAATCGCTTTCACATTGAGCAATGGTAAGGCCTACGTTAAAGCGGCTATCGAAAAAGGAATGGACATTAATGTTTTTGGCAAACGCCTCTCCTTCTTTTTTAATGCCCATAATAATTTATTTGAAGAGGTAGCCAAATTCAGGGCCGCCCGGAAAATGTGGGCCATCATCATGAAGAACCTGGGCGCAACAGATAACAGGGCGATGATGCTTCGTTTTCATACACAAACAGGCGGCGCCACACTTACCGCTCAACAACCGCTGAATAACGTGACCAGGGTTGCGATACAAACCCTTGCGGCTGTATTGGGAGGCACCCAAAGTTTGCATACCAACGGCTATGATGAAGCCCTGAGCCTGCCTACCGAAGAAGCAGCCGGCATTGCTTTACGCACCCAGCAAATCGTTGCTTTTGAAAGCGGTGCACCGGACACGGCAGATCCATTGGCAGGTAGTTATTTTGTTGAGAACCTTACAAACGAAGTAGAAAACCATGCATGGGAGTTAATTGCAAAAATTGATGCCATGGGTGGCAGCGTGGCTGCCATTGAACAGGGCTTTATGCAGGATGAAATTGCCAGGAGCGCTTATGAATACCAACGGCAGATTGAAAGCGGGGAAAAGATAATCGTAGGCGTCAATAAATTTCAATCTGCGGAAAGCTATACTACACCCGGTTTTAAAATTGATGACAGCATCCGGCAGGTACAAACCAACCAGATCAACGCATTAAAAGCAGGAAGGGATAACGATAAAGTACTAGCATGTTTACAGCGAATTAATGAAGCTGCCAGGGGTACAGCCAACCTGATGCCGCTGGTAGTGGAAGCGGTTGAAAATTATTGCACCCTCGGGGAAATTTCAGATGAATTAAGAAAGATTTTTGGAGAGTATAAATAGAAATCCATTTTGGTAAATTGCGAAAAACAGATTGTTACTATTTTTATCCACGAAGTTTATTTTTTTGTCCTGACTAAAGTATTCCATAACGGCATCGTTGCATCGCCCTCTTGTACTAAATACCATTTTTAAACTTTTATTGCTGCGGCTTAAAAAGGAATAAATCTTAAAGCGGAAAATTAAATTAATTTGTCATAAGCTTCATGATCGCCAATCCAAAACCATATAACATTGTCGTTATGTTCAATACCTAATGCCCGGTATTTCAAACCAATTCTCATTGACCAGTATTTCTTAATTTTTTTTAGATGGAGTGAAGGGTGGAAAGGATTTCCTTTTAGTAATTCATAGTTTTTATCTGCCAATTGTTGAATCCCTTTGGGCAGTTGGTTGTAGTGTTCCCAAAATGAAGCAACCGTAAAGTGTTTCAAACTGATTTTGCTTTACCCGTTAAAAATTGATCCAGTGCACCATCAGCAATATTATCAAGCTTGCCTGCTTCTATATCACCTGCTAATTTTTCATCCCATTTCTGATTATCAAATTTATAAAACCATTCTCTGAATATGGTAAGTTCCTCATCTTTAAAGCTGGAAATCAATTTCTCTACTTGTGTTAACGTGTCCATTTTGATATTTTAATAATCAAATATACCAACTTTATAATTTTGTAAAAACTGAGCAGATAATTCCCTTCTTTTCAAGCTTTTTTTTATATAGCTAAGGCGAAAAAAACTAACAAAATGCTGTCACTTTTTGGTGTCCCCTGTATTTAAAAAAACAACAAAAGTAACTGATAGACACAGGACAGGAGTTCTGCGCCTATCAGTTACTTTTGTTGTGTCTCAGGTGCGTATATGTAGCAAATCATCTTTTAGCTCTTGTTGTTGCAGTGAAAACTATAGGGGCAATTGATAACCCCGAAAATTAACCTCTAATAAAATTTACAAGTTTAAGAAAGGGTTACACTTTATGAGGCAAGTTCCTCCGCCGCGGCGGAGACAGGGGGCTTTACTTCAACAACTCTTCCAGCTTTCTTTCCAATGCCGGTCCACGCAAATTTTTAGCGATAATTTTTCCATCCGGACCGATCAGGAAATTTTGAGGAATACTGGTTATTTCAAATTGCTGTGCTACCGAATTGGTCCATCCCTGCAAATCACTTACATGGCCCCAGGTAAGATTGTCCATCCTGATGGCATCTACCCAGGCTGGTTTGGCCTTATCTAAAGAAACGCCCAGCACGGTAAAATTTTTGTCCTTAAACCGGTTGTAGTTGGCCACTACATTTGGATTCTCCTGCCTGCAGGGTCTGCACCAACTGGCCCAAAAATCAATCAATACATACTTGCCACGGTATTGAGTAAGACTTACAGGGGTTCCTGTTGTATCCGCCTGGGTAAAATCTGCCAGTACGGTACCAATGGCATTCTTCTTTGATTCTGCAATTTGCTGGGCAACATAATTCCCCATAGGTGACTGCTTAACCCCGGAAGATAACTGATTGAACAAACCTTCTACCTTGGCCGGTTCATCTGTTAACTGGCTGTACCGGATAACAGCTAAAGGAGCGATAAACGAACTGCCTTTTTGTTTTACAAAATTTGAAGTTACTTCCATTGCACCGTTTACAGCCGCTGCATCATATGGCGCATTTTCTGCAAATGCTTTTTGATACGGAGACAATGAAACCAATAATTGGTTGTAATCGTCATTAGACGGGGAACCGGATACCGCTGCATATTCCAATGAATCCTTTACACCGGTAACTTTTACAGTGCTGTTGTCGAGAAATAAAGTAATATAGGGTGGCTGGTTATTAAACAGGATAATTTTAAAATCAGGGGTAGTTAGTTTTCCTTTAAAGCTAAAAGCATTTTTAGTCACTTTTGATTCCGCCTCGGGGGCACCGGTTTGCCCGTTTAACAAAGCTACCTTGGTACCATCCGCAAAACCCTTTACCAGGCCGTTGATAACAAATCCGTCTGCTACAGCAGGTTTTACCAGTTTTGCCGGAGTAGCTGCTTTTGACACGGGCTTTGCTGTTGGCTTTGTTTTAGTTTGAGCAAAAGCCAGGGCGGGCAGGAGAAATGTAAAAAGAAAAATTTTTTTCATGGTGGTCATTTGAGTGCGCAATTTAACTGGTTTTAATGATACAATATCAGGCCAGCACACTATTTAGGAATTCTTTAGTAGTCAAATCAATATCGCTGGTATTTTCCAGGGACTGTATGTAGGCGCTTCCTATGATGGCGCCATTGGTATATTGACAGGCTGATTGAAAAGTTGCCTTATCCTTTATACCAAACCCAACCAGGATGGGGTTTTTAAGCTGCATATCCTTTAGTTTCTTAAAATAGGATGACTGGTCCCCGATCGCTTTATTATTACCCGTTGTGGACGAAGAGGAAACGGCGTATAAAAAACCACTGCATAAATCATCGATCTTCCGGATTCTTTCTTCACCTGTTTCTGGTGTTACTAAAAATATAAAGCGAAGGTTGTGCTTTTCAAATAGCGAACGGTATTCTGTTTCAAATTCGTACATGGGCAAATCGGGTAAAATAATTCCGTCCACTCCTACCGCTTCAGCAGCTTCACAAAATTGCTCTAACCCAAATTGCATAATTGGATTCATGTATCCCATTAAAATAATGGGCAGATGAATAGTGTCCCTTATATTTTTTAATTGTTCAAACAATTCATGGATACTCATACCATTCTCCAGTGCAACCATATTACTCTGTTGAATGACCGGTCCATCTGCCAACGGATCGCTGTATGGCATGCCAATTTCAATGATATCTGCTCCATGCTCCTGCAAGGCTAACAGTACTTCAGTGGTGCTGCTTAAATGCGGATAACCAGCCGTGCAATATACATTTAAAACAAGCTGGTGTTTTCCTGCAAATAGTTGATCTATTCTGTTCATGATTTGTGTTGGGTTAGGTGGTCAATGGTCAATGGTCAATGGTGAATAAAGACACACTAAACTCATTACTCATTACTCATTACTCATTACTCATTTCTCATTGCCCAGTTTCCAGTTCCATTTTAATATCTGATCGTTTGTAAATAGAGTTGGCGACCGGCACTTCAATAAAACCATACTTCCGATACAGGTGTATGGCAGGTGCCAGCCTGGTATTGGAATACAGGATTAGTTTTGCTGCTTTCAGCTCTTTTGCTTTTGCGATGCAAAATTCCATCATCCTGTTGCCAATCTTCATTCCCTGGTACTTTTCATCCACCGCCATTTTTGATAATTCGTATATGCTATCTGATTCTTTTAACAAGGCAAACGTACCAGCTACCTCATTATTCACCATTGCAAAAAATATATGCCCCCCTTTATCAATAAAAAATTCTTTTGGGTTACCAAGCATCTGTTCGTCTACCGGTTCTACTACAAAATATTTTTGTAACCAGGCCGTATTTAGCCTGGTGAAATGGATAGCAAGCGCTTCGCTAAACGGTACTATTTCGATAGTTGTTATTATTCCGGTCATTTTAAATACTTCATATAAGTAGCAAGGTCTTTATCCCCCCTCCCGCTCAGGCAAATCACTACCACATCATCTTTTTCAAACTGCATATCATTTAACACAGAAAATGCATGGGCAGTTTCCAAAGCCGGGATAATGCCTTCCGTTTTACTGATTTCAAATGCAGCAGCCAATGCTTCTTCATCCGTAGCACTCATAAATGTACCCCGGCCACTGGTGTATAAATGTGCATGCAAGGGGCCGATACCAGGATAATCGAGCCCGGCTGAAATGCTGTGCGGCTCCACCACCTGTCCATCTTCGGTTTGCATCAACAGGCTCTTGCTGCCATGCAAAACACCGGGCTTTCCCAATTGAGTGGTAGCAGCACTCATGCCGCTGGCAATGCCACAACCGGCGGCTTCTACTGCAACCAGTTTCACCGAAAGGTCATCCAAAAAATGATAAAAAGCACCTGCCGCATTACTGCCGCCACCCACACAAGCAATTACATGCGTTGGCAATTCGCTGCCCGTTTTTTCGAGCAACTGCTTTTTTATTTCTTCGCTGATAACGCTTTGAAAACGTGCCACCATATCCGGGTATGGATGCGGGCCCACTACGCTTCCAATGATATAATGCGTATCAACGGGATTATTAATCCAATCCCTGATGGCTTCATTGGTGGCATCCTTTAATGTTTTACTGCCACTTAATGCGGGCACTACCGTAGCACCCAGCATCTGCATCCTTGCCACATTCGGCGCCTGCCTTTCAATATCTTTTTCACCCATGTATACAATGCACTCCAAACCCTTTAACGCACATACGGTAGCCGTAGCCACCCCATGCTGACCAGCGCCTGTTTCCGCAATGATTCTTTTTTTGCCGAGCTTCTCAGCGAGCAGTATCTGGCCTACGGTGTTGTTGATTTTATGAGCACCGGTATGGCACAAATCTTCCCGCTTTAAATAAATGGAAACATTGTGTTTGTTACTCAACCGTTCCGCCAGGTACAGTGGCGTTGGCCGGCCAACATAATCCCGCAATAACTGATGATACTGTTGCTGAAATGTAGTGTCGTACATGATTTGCAGGTACTGCTCCTGTAACTGCTTTACGTTGGGATATAACATTTCGGGGATAAATGCCCCGCCGAATTTTCCGTAATAGCCATGCTCGTTTACTGAAAATTTGCTTTCTTGTATTGTTACCATTTTGATTCAATTTATTGGTGCAGGCGGATCTTTTAAAATCCTTTCCGCCTCTATATTTTAACTATAAGAACAATGTTTTCAAATTATATGTTAGCTCCGATGGGGCGTACCTGCGGCACGCTTTTTAATTATAATATATTGCTATAAAGCGCACACTCCAGCGAAGTTAAAAGCAGCTATGACTTTCTATTTATTTCAAAAAATTAAGTATAACAAACAAGGTGGATAAAGTTCAATAATGATTTTCAGTACAAGAGTGCGACCCCGACAAAAGGCCGGGAGAGCCTGCCACTGAAGCCTAATCAATGAACCAATGCCAGGACAAAAAAACTGCAAAACACAATAAATAATATTACACCCAATATATGCTGAAATAACAAATCAAGCATCCGATATCATGTATCCAATATCATGTATCCAGTATCCTGCATCCATTCATCAAACCACCAACTCCAAAAACTTCAAATCCATCCACCTGTTAAACTTAAACCCTACTTCTTTAAAATGAGCCACTTCTACAAAACCAAATTTCTCATGCAACGCAATGCTTGCTTCATTGGAAGCTTCAATCCCCGCAACGATTGCATGCAAATTCAATTCCTTTGCCGCAGCAATGAGTGGTGGCATTAATAATTTTGCTATGCCTTTCCCCCTGCTGTCTGCTGCTACGTATACTGAGTTTTCAACCGTAAACCGGTATCCTACCCATGGGCGAAAAGGACCAAAGGTGCTGAAACCTGCTATCCGTCCTTCCTCTTCGGCAACAAATACCGGGAAGCCCTGCTCCTTTTTTGTTGCAAACCATTCCTGCCGCATTTTAAGTGTGTGCGGATCGCTGTGCCATACTGCAGTGGTGTTCAAAATAATTTCGTTGTAGATGTCCAGCATTGCCGGTAAATCATTTTCATTCGCATGCCTTATATTGATCATACAAAAAATTTATTATTACGAAAACACCCTGTCGAAACCGGGCAGGCTATTTTTTTAATCCCTGCTTTAGCCGCAACAGCAATGCCATATCCTTAACACCCGGGCTTTTTTCAAAGCGGCTGTTTACATCAATTCCAAAATAATCCGGGTGCTTAAATGATTTTATTTTGGCAACATCTTCCACGCTGATACCACCACTTAAAAAGAAGGGCTTTTCAATTTTACTTTTACTGATCAGTTTCCAGTCAAACTTTTCGCCGGTGCCGCCAACCTTGCCGTCTTTTGATGCCGTATCAAATAAATAAAAATCGCATACCTCATCATAATCCGCTACCATTTCATCAATAGATGTGGTTTCCGACCCAATCGAAAAAGCTTTGATCACTTCCACATCATCCGACAACTTTTCACATAATTCAGGAGATTCCTCACCGTGCAACTGTACCACATCAAGGCCATAATCATCTACCATCTCCATGATTTCCTTATAGTCCGCATTTACAAAAACCCCTACTTTTTTTACATCAAAATCTGTTGACTGCAACTCTTCTTTTGAAATTTTACCCACTACATACCTCGGCGACTCTTTATGGAAAATTAACCCTGCAAAATCAATGTTTAAACCATCTACCTGTTGCAATTGCTTTAATTGCGTAATCCCGCATACTTTAATATTCATTGTACTTCGTTTTCTGTATTATTGTAATTGTTGAATAAAATTTTTTATAAGATTCATATCTTTTATACCGGGCACCATCTCAAACCTGCTGTTGATATCAATCGCAAATAACCCCTTAGCCTCGGGCTTTTTTTCAAACTCTTTTAATTTGTTCACATCACCCGGCTCAATGCCACCGCTTAAAAAATACGGCTTGCCCACCGCAACATCCTGTAATTTATCCCAGTTAAATTTTTTGCCCGTTCCTCCATAACCAACGCCTTCAGTATCGAACATAAACATATCGCAAACGTCCATATATTCTCTTATCCGCCAGCCAATATTATCGGTATCGCTTATGCGGAAGGCCTTTACTACTGAAATATAATCTGCTATCTTTTCACAATACCTGGCCGTTTCATCTCCATGCAATTGCACCATGTGAAGCCTGCATTCATCCACCATCTGCAATACCTCCTCAACAGATGCATTTACAAATACACCCACTTTATTGGTATTGTTTTCTTTCTTTATCTGGGTAGTAGTCATGTGGCGCAGCACATACCGGGGCGACTTGGGATAGAAAATCAAACCGGCAAATGTAGCCCCCACTTCAGGCAACATCATCATCTGCTCCACCTGTGTAATGCCACAAACTTTTACTCTCATTATACGCTTGCATTTAATTGTTGAACAAAACCAGCAAAAGCAATCGCCGGGTCGGGTTGTTTCATGAAATTTTCACCTATCAAAAAACCTTTGAACCCTGCCCGCCTAAAGATATTAATTGTTTCAACATCGCTGATACCGCTTTCGGCTATTTTGATTTTATCAGCGGGTATTTTTTTGCTCAATTCGATGGACCGGTTAATATCAACGGTAAATGTTTTTAAGTCGCGGTTATTTACGCCTACTATTTCTGTTTCATCGCAAATATGTTCGAGTTCATCTGCTGAATGAATTTCAAGCAATACTTCCAATCCTAATTTCTTAGCATAAACCGCCAATTCCTTTACCCGCTGAGGTGTGAGGCAAGCTGCAATCAACAGGATCACATCCGCTCCTATCGCCCTTGCTTCTGCAACCTGGTATTCATCTACCATAAAATCCTTGCGTAGGATGGGAATATTATTGAACCTTGCTTTTCGTACATCTTCAACAGAGCCGCCAAAAAAATGTTCATCCGTTAACACAGAAAGGCAACTGGCGCCATGCAATGCATATGCTGTGGTTACCTGTGCTACATCGGCATTGTCATTAATTATTCCTTTGGAAGGTGACTGCCTTTTAAACTCTGCGATGATACCTGTCCTGGTATCATCCAGTAAAAATTGTTTCAACGAAAAAACCGGGCGTGTAAAAAAATCATACTGCATTAATTCTTCAAGGGTAACCCGCTCTTTAGCCAGGGCAATTTCCAATTTTTTATGTTCAATTATTTTATCTAAAATATTCATGCCTGTGTTCTGTTATTAACAATTGTTGTCGTAAAACTTATTACTCATCACTCATTACTCATCACTCATTTTTAACCCACTCACCCCTCATCCCACCAGTTTCTTCAACGCCCCCAATGCCTTGCCACTCTCCAGGCTTTCCACTGCGAGTTGGTAACATTCATTATAGTTTGCATACTTACCGGTGCATTGCAAAGCCATGGCTGAATTGGCCAGTACCACTGCATTTTGTGCCCATGTGCCCTTACCATTCAGTATATTCATAAATATTTTTGCCGCTTCCTCAACCGTATTTCCTCCATAAATATCAGCAGGAGATACCGGGCGCTTACCCAATTCCTCTGCACTCAGTATTTTTTCACCTTCATTGGTAATTACCTTGGTATCACCTGTTAAAGATATTTCGTCGTACCCGTCCAGGCTATAGATAATGGTAAAATTATTTTCCGTTTGCTGCAACAGGTAATTATAAATCCTGGCCATTTCAAGGTTGTAAACACCTACCAACTGGTGTTTGGGAAATGCGGGGTTCACCATTGGCCCAAGCATATTGAAGAAAGTACGGATACCCAAATTTTTCCTGATAGGGCCTACTACCTTTAAAGCCGGATGAAAGAGCGGGGCATGTAAAAAACAAATATTGGCGGTCTCCAGTTCGTTCTTTAATACAGCAGCATCATTTTTAAACTGGTATCCCAACTGCTCCATTACATTGCTGGATCCACTGATGGAGGTGGCTCCATAATTACCATGCTTGGCTACTTTATTTCCTGTACCTGCTACAATAAAACAACTCAGCGTGGAAATATTAAAAGTGTTTTTCCCATCGCCACCGGTGCCTACTATATCAATCACATCCTGCCCGTTTAAATCTATCCGCACACATAATTCCAGCAATGCGTCCCGGAATCCCTGTAACTCTTCGATGGTAATACTACGCATCAGGTATACAGTGATGAATGAGGCTATTTCGCTTTCATTGTAGCTGCCTTGTGAAATATTAACCAGTATTTCTTTTGCCTGCTCTCTTGACAGGCTTTTGTGCTCAAATAAAAAACTTAATATCTTCTTCATTGATCTGAATTTTAGGATTATAGGATTGCAGGATTGTGTATTTTCAATGGTGAATGGTGAATCGTGAATTCGGACAAGACACTCATCACTCATTACTCATTATTCATCACTCATTCTTTCCCAACCAGTTCCGCATTATTTTTTCTCCATCGGGTGTCAATACGCTTTCCGGGTGAAACTGTACTCCCTGAACATCAAATGTTTTATGTTGCAATCCCATGATAAGTCCGTTGTTATCTATTGCAGTAATCTCAAGGTCTTCAGGAAACCCTTTATCATTCACAATCCATGAATGATAGCGCCCTACGTCAATGGTGTCGCCCAGCCCTTGTAAAATCGGAGCGCTTTTATTGGTGATTTTTATAGGTGTTGCAATACCATGGTACACTTTATCAAGGTTTACCAAATTACCTCCAAAGGCCTCTCCGATTGCCTGGTGGCCGAGGCAAACGCCTAATATTGATTTAGTGGAAGCATATTCTTTTATCAGCGGTAACAGCAAGCCGGCTTCCTCTGGTATACCGGGTCCGGGCGATAATATTATTTTATCGTATGCGCCTACCTGTTCCAATGTTATTTTGTCGTTGCGGAATACATCTACTTTCTGGTGCATGATTTTTTCAACTAAATGCACCAGGTTATAAGTGAAAGAATCATAATTATCAAATACCAATATTTTCATCTCAAATATTTTGCGCCATTACAATGGCTTGTTTTAATGCATTCAATTTATTGTTTACTTCCTGCAATTCACTCTCGGGATTACTGGCAGCCACAATACCTGCGCCTGCCTGGTACACCAGTGTGTTGTGCTTACTCAGGAAGGTGCGTATCATGATGGCATGGTTGCAGCTTCCATCAAAGCCAATGCAGCCAATTGCTCCGCCGTAATAACTCCTTCCGGTTGGTTCATTTTCATTAATCAGTTGCATGGCTTTAAACTTTGGAGCACCACTTAAAGTGCCGGCAGGAAAGCTAACCGCCAATAATCTGAATGGATTTGTTTCGGGCCCTACCTTACCGGTAACCTCGCTTACCAGGTGTATTACATGAGAATAATAATTTACTTTTTTGTATTGGGTAACTTCTACATTGGTACACATGCGGCTTAAATCATTTCTGGCCAGGTCAACCAGCATTACATGTTCTGCATTTTCTTTGGGATCATTTTCTAATTGTATGGCCAGTGCCTTATCGGTTTCATCGTTACCCGTTCTTTTAAAGGTACCGGCAATCGGATGCACAATGGCTTTTCCGTTTTGAACGATTAACTGGCTTTCCGGTGACGATCCCATTAGTTTATAATCGCCATAATCAAAATAAAATAAATAAGGGCTTGGATTGATGCTGCGCAATGCCCTGTAAACATTGAATTCATCGCCGGTAAATGACTGTTGAAACCTTCTGCTCAACACAATCTGAAACACATCGCCACGGTGGCTGCTGGCAATCCCTTTTTTCACCATTTCAATATAGGCTTCATTGGTAAGGTTGGAAGTTTCATCCCCCCTGGTTGCAAAAGGAAAAGTAGGTACATCTTTACTTTTTATCAGGCTTTCAATTACCTGTACTTCGCTTTCAATACCGTTGATTACATTTTCACAAATAAACAATTCATTTTTAAAATGATTGATGGCGATAACGTATTGGTATAAACGATAGCGCATCAGTGGTATATCTGATGCTGTTTGATGATAGCGGTTGTCTAACTGGATCGTATCAAAAAATTGTACCGCGTCATAGGTACTGTAGCCGAATAATCCCTGGGCTACATTGATGGGTGCCGGTGCCGCTTTTTCAATTTCAAACCGCTGCATGAAATCCCACAAATGCTCCGGCACGGCAGAGGGATTTGTAATATTAATCCTTTCGGGATTTTGCCCAGGTAATTTGTATTCGATGGTGGAAGCGGTTCTTATTTCAATGCCGGCAATAGCATTGATGCCAATAAAAGTATAGCTGTTTTCACCAGCATGAAAATCGGAGCTTTCGAGTAAAATGGTATCCCGGAATCTGTCGCGGAGCCGAAGGTAAATACCGACCGGGGTATACACATCAGCCAATAGTTTTTTGTAAATAGTCTGAATATTTATTTTTTTCATACAATCTAAGCCTGGCAGGCTTTTACCTTATACTTTCTACTTGCACCCTACATGATGAGGAGCTTTCAAAACTTAAGTGATTAACAAATTATTTTACTTATTTCAATTACGTTTTCAATTGATTGAGGGAATTAAAAAACCCCAACACATCGTGTCGGGGCTTTAATATATTCATACATACAATAGCATTGCGACACATCAAAAAAATGACTGCCACCACCAACTATTGTTATTTAAATTACTTGTGTTCATTTGTTGCTGCAAAGATGTAGGCTATTTAATTAAAAAAAAAACTTTTTTGGTAATTTCATAAAAAATAAAAAAACGAAAAATAGGAATATGGTCCCAAAAATGCAATCTTCAATATTTACGATTAAAATAAATATATGCAAATAATAATTTTTGGCGCCACCGGAATGGTAGGTAAACAATTAGTGAAACAAGCCCTGTATAAAGGGCTGCGTGTTAAAGCATTTGGCAGAAATGTATTTACGGAAGATCTGCCAAAAGATGAGTTGCTGGAATTGGTTCAGGGGGCCCTGTTTGATGAAGAACAGGTGTATGAAGCCATTAAAGGATGTGATGCAGTATTATCTTCATTAGGCGGCGACAATACCGGCACAGACCTGACCCGTTCACTTGGAATGAAAAACATTGTGGCGCAGATGCAGAAAGCAGGTGTACAACGAATTGTAGCCGTTGGTGGAATGGGCTCACTCAAAGCGGACGATGAAACATTGATCATGAATACCCCTGGCTATCCTCCTAAGTTTTTACCTGTAAGCAAAGAACATTTTAAAGCCTACGAAATATTAAGTGCATCGAAATTGGAATGGACATTTGTATGCCCACCGGATATCATTAATGCGGAACCAACCGGCGACTTTATAACGGCCGCAGAATATCCGCCAACCCCCAACACAAACAGGATCAATGCAGGCGACCTTGCCCTGTTTATCCTGAATGAATTAGAAAAAAAGGAATTTGTAAACCAGCGGGTAGGCATTTCAAATTGAGTAATAAAACGGAAGTGCTTTTATACATGAATTTGCCGTCGCCTTTTGACCAGCCTGCATGAGATTTTTTGTATTTGTTTGTTTATTTTCCATGAGAAAATTGATATACAAAGTACCCACTCTGTATCAATATTTCCCCAGCCTGCCAATAGTCAATTTTGATGTTTAGGTAACCAGTTAGTTTCCAGGATTTGTTATGATTCCATTAGATCGTTTCTTTTTAGGACTTAGTAGCATGTTAGCAAAGGCCTTGCGGAATGTACTTTCACTTATTTTGACAATGAAGTACATGTTAAATTTGCTGTTTTAAATTTTAAAGAACTGGCTGATATCAATTTGGCAGTTCTTTCCTGACAGGCGGAGTCCTGCAACTCACCTATTTTTAATGGGAGAGAATTGGTGCAGAGACTCACCTGGGAAGTCGTTGAAAGGAGACTCGGACGGAAGAAAAATTTGATGATCAAAAAACATTGCCGACATACTGGATGTTGTGGGTAAACCGGGAGCGGAAGATCGGGTATTAAAAGCTAACGACATTCTCCCTAATATACACCAGCTTCCCGGAAAATTTGAATTTGAATTTGAATTGATACCAGTTGTAATTTCAGGCGGTTTAACCGTTAAGTGATTACCGGCACTTACCAAATACGGGGTTTAAAATCATTCCAGTATTAAATATGAAAGAAAAATAAATAACCATGCAGTAAGTGCAGTTTTTTCACTCCAAAAAACGCATTTTTATTGGATTTATGGCAAAAAGCGGCATCATTTTTCTGAGTGGGTATCATTAAAGATTGAACGTCTAATGCAGACACAATAGGCAATCAGGGAAGAAAACAGACCTTTAACATCATAAAAAGGCTAATAAGTTAATATTAAAAATATTAATGCCCGCCTTACTTTTGTATCAGCAAAACGGGCATTAAATAGTAGATAGGCAATTAGTAAAAGAAAGCAATCAATCGTTAGTACCTCACAAATATAATGTGTAGTACCGTAAAAAAAAGTCCGTTGTTAATAAATTATTAAGATTTTCATATAGCAAGCAATCGTTAAAGTCCTCCTGTTTCTACAGGAGGGCTATTTTTTTGTGCCCATCTGAATGAAATATTAAAAAAACCAGCTGAATACCCATAAATGAAACATATATTTTTTAATATATTACCAAAACACAGTTGCATCCTAAATAAAAACATATATTAGATAAAATTTAATGTTTAATTTTTTCATAAAAAATATTTGAAATAAATTGACAGTTTTTCTATTTATCCACATAAAAAGAGACATTTTAGAATTTTCCTTTTGCATGGCTGCAACTATTTTAACGGATATTAACGATGTTTATCGTCAAACCCCATCTCATTGATATCACTTATTATAGCCATCACCACACCAGGATTTTAAATAAAATGATTGAAGTTATTTCAATAGTGATCTGCGTCATCAGGCGAATTCCTTTTTCCGTGTACTTTGCAGATTGATGAATCGGAAAAAATTAGTAGCAGGCTTATTTTTAGCAATCTATTTGCTCCCCATTACGGAAGTTGGCGAGTTTTTTAAAATTCCAGCGCTGGTAATTCACTTTTACAGCCACAAAATGATTAATAACCACATTGGGGCTACTACTTTTACTAAACTGCATTATACAATCAAAGAGGGAAAAGATCAGGAAAAACATGATCGATTGCCATTTAAATCACCTTCACACCCGGTTGTATTTTCTTTTCTTAGTCCTACTCCAACGGTAGGAATAACAACTTCCATTACACCGGCCCAGGAAAATATGCCCGCGTTCTGCAATCATAATGACACCCTTGTTCCCTCCCAAAATATACTGGCAATCTGGCAACCTCCGCGCTTTTGCTGATTTTACTTAATTAGTAAGTAATGAAGTTTTCCATGGAAAGACCGGATATTGAAAAACTGCTTCCGGGAAAGCAATGAAAGTAAGTCGCTCATTTAAAAGGAATTTTAAACACAAACAATCGTAACGCCAAAGAAACCAAGTAATGAAACAGCATAAAAAGGAAGCGTATTCAACCAGGCAACCATTGTTCTCACTAAATTTATCATCCGGTTCAAAAACACACCCCTTTATTGATAGATAAGTACCGATCATTTAAACCGATTTTACATGAATGTTTCATACAATACAACAGGATTAACCACCGGGCAGGCGACAGCAAACCGACAACAATTTGGAAGCAATACGCTTGAAATGGAGGAGGACAGGGTGTTCCTGAAGGTATTGAAAGAAGTTGTACTGGAACCGATGTTTATTTTATTGCTGGCAGCCTGTATTATTTATTTTGCTGTGGGCCAGTATAAGGAAGGCATCATAATGCTGGTCTCCATTTTTATTGTAGCCGGCATTTCACTTTTCCAGGAATACCGAAGTAAGAACGCCGTATTGGCACTGAAAAAGCTATCAGCGTCCAACGCCACTGTAATCCGGAATGGCAAGCCCACCCAGGTTGCAACGGAAGAGATTGTTGTAGACGATCTGTTGATGCTGGAAGAAGGAGAAGTGGCAGGGGCAGATGGGTTAATTGTTGCTGCAAATGATTTTTCACTGAATGAATCCATATTAACAGGTGAATCATTTGCCGTAACTAAAACAGCCGATAACAACAGCGTGGTTTTCAAAGGCACATTGATTACAAGCGGAAGCGCCTCAGTGAAAGTGACGGCGGTAGGTTTAAAAACAATGTTTGGAAAAATAGGATTGTCCCTTAAAGAAATTACTGTTGTAAAAACACCCCTTCAAAATCAAATCAGGTCATTTGTTCGCAACATGGTATGGATAGGAGCAATTGCTTTTTTCATTGTGGTTGGCATTAATTATTATCAAACCGAAAACCTGGTGCAATCTTTTTTGCAGGGACTTACACTGGCAATGAGTATTCTTCCCGAAGAAATACCGGTAGCCTTCAGTACATTCCAGGCATTGGGTGCTTATCGTTTGCTCCGTAATAATATCATAGTAAAACAACCACAGTATGTAGAAACCCTGGGATCGGCCACCGTAATTTGCGTGGATAAAACCGGAACGATTACTCAAAACAAAATGAGCATTGAGTTTTTATATGATGCCGTTTCAAAATCTTCTTTTAGTGTAAAGGACAATAAGGAATTACCGGCAGGCTTAATTGAATATGTTATGTGGAGCAGCGAAACCAATCCTTTTGACCCGATGGAGAAGGCTATTTATGAATTGTATGAAAAAACGACTCCGGTTGACAAAAGAAGTCAATTTACACAGGTTCACGAATACCCGATTGGAGGCAAGCCCCCTATGATGACGCATATTTTTAAAAATGAAAGCGGCGATGCCATCATTGCCGCCAAGGGGGCCCCGGAAGCGATTCTGCGTCAAAGTAATTTGCCAGCCGATGCATCAAAACTGATAGAAGAGCAGGCGCTTGCTTATGCTAAACTCGGTTACCGGGTATTGGGAGTGGGCAAGACAGACTGGAAAGATGAGAACTGGCCGGCATCTCAATCTGAATTTATTTTTGAATTTTTAGGATTGGTTGCATTCCAGGATCCTCCAAAGGAAAATATTATTGAAACCATCGAAACATTCCGGAATGCAGGGATCGATGTTAAAATGATTACCGGTGATTACGCCGAAACCGCTCTTGCCATTGCCGGGCAAGTTCACCTTGATCATAACAATGAATTATTAACCGGTCAGGAAGTTTTACAACTAAGCAAAGAAGCGTTACAACAGAGGGTAAAACAGGTAAGCATTTATGCCAGGATGTTTCCGGAAGCAAAACTAAAGGTAATTGATGCCCTGAAAGAAATTGGGGAAGTAGTAGCTATGACAGGAGACGGCGTAAATGACGGGCCCGCGTTAAAAGCAGCGCATATAGGCGTAGCAATGGGGCAACGGGGTAGCGAAGTGGCCAAAAGTGCGGCTTCCCTGATTCTCACAGATGACGACCTGGCGCATATGACTGATGCAGTTGCCATGGGAAGAAAAATTTATGACAACCTTAAAAAAGCCATTCAGTATATCGTTTCCATTCATATCCCGATCATTTTAATAGTTACTTTACCATTATTGCTCGGATGGGCGTTTACCGATATCTTTTCACCGGTGCATGTAATTTTCCTCGAACTCATCATGGGCCCGACCTGTTCAATTATTTACGAAAATGAACCAATGGAAAAAGGCACCATGCAACGTGCACCCCGTAAAATGGGCAGCACTTTTTTATCATTGAAACAACTTTCAGTAAGCATCCTGCAGGGAATGATGATTACCGCTGGCTGCTTAGGTATTGGATATTATTATATGCAGCAGGGTAACACAGACACCACCATCCGATCAGTTATTTTCATAACGCTTTTGTTCAGCAATATATTTCTTACCCTTGTAAACCGTTCTTTTAAATACTCCATTTTTACTACCCTGCGTAATAAAAACAATCTTGTTCCATTGATAGTTGGCATCACATTGTTATTAACTACAGCTCTTGTTTATTTACCTTTTATAAGGAATCTCTTTATGTTAAATCAATTACCACTATGGACTATTGCCACCTGTATTGTGGTGGCACTCTGCAGTACCGTATGGATTGAAATATGGAAATTAGTAAACCGAAAAAAAAGCGGGTAACAAAAAACGTTGCGTTCAACATTCGGCTTTCCGGAAAACCATTTGTATTGTAAAAGGGAGTAACCAATTTTAAAACGCTGTTACCCGGGAATAAAGTTACTGCCCGGTTGAAACAGCCATCACCGGAATTGGTGTAGATTGACTTACAAATTCACTTTCCACTAACCCGTAAATTCTTTCAAATTTTTGAAAATGCTGTAAATAAATCCGGTGATTTTCAATATTAGGGTGATACTTCTCTCCCTTCATTGCCATCCATTGCCCCGGCGCAAGATCCAGCTCTTCCATGCCAACTATTACCGCACCCCATGCCGAACTTTCTTCAATACCATTTACAAAAACAGTTACATTAAACATGTCGGAAAGCATTTGCAACCATAAGGCACTATTCACAAATCCTCCGTTTGCAAAAATGATATCTACCTGTACCCTCTCCATTAATATTTTTCCAATCTTGTAAAGATTATATACCACGGCTTCCATGGCAGCCCTTACCAGGTGTACTTTACCGTGAATGGCACTGAGGCCAAAAAAAACACCCTTTGCATTTGAATTCCATAAAGGGGCTCTTTCACCCAGTATATAGGGCAGAAATATTAAATCATTGCAACCGGGATCAACACCGGCAGCAAGACTAAAAAAGGTATCTATTGGCTCATCATCCTGAAGTATATTTTCTTTGAGCCATTGCAACACTACTGCACCATTATTGCTGGCTCCTCCAATAATGTAACACTCACCTTTCAGGTGATAGCAAAAAGTTCTCATTTGAGGGTCGGTGTAAACCTCCTGCGTTGCAATTCTTACAGCACCACTTGTGCCTACTGTAATGGCCATGGATCCCTTTGCCATTGCACCGCTGCCAAGATTAGCGAGCCCTCCATCACTGCCGCCTACCACAAAAGCTGTTTTGCCAAATGCAGACAAACGAATGTCATGGGTATGCCCCTGCTTAAGGTATTCAACATGCCCGCAACTGACAATTGAGGAAAGGCGATTTTCTTCAATACCGGAAAATGCCAGAATCTTCTCATCCCACAAGCGGGTATGAATATTCAGCAGGCCTGTGGCCGAAGCGATACTGGTATCTACCAGGTATTTTTTAAAAAACCCATAGCATATAAACTCCTTGATGCCTATGAATTTAAATGAATTGATAAAAATATCGGGTTGGTTTTCCTTCCACCAGATCAACTTACAAAGTGGCGACATCGCATGAATGGGAACGCCTGTTTTATGATAAAATTCTTTTCCCAATTCTGTTGATCGCAATTTTTCCGCAATGGCTGCAGCCCGGTTATCGGCCCAGATGATACATTTGGTGAGTGGCTTACAATCCTTATCCACGGACACTATACTGTGCATGGCAGCACTAAAACTTACCAGCACCGGTTGATGGCCGTTAAGCAGACCTGCAATTGTATGAATGCTGTTGATTACTGCTTCGCTTATTTCCTTAGGGTCCTGTTCACTCCAGTCTGCTTTCGGATGGTTGATACAATAACTAACTGCATGCTTTGCAAGTACCGTCCCGTCAGCAGAAAACGCAATTGCCCTTGCTGAGGAAGTGCCAATGTCTACTCCTATAAAATAATCCATACCGTAAGTATTATTATCATCTCTTTCGCTAAAATGTTTGTGGAATGTATCAAACCGGTTTATAAAAAAGAAGGCCCTCCCAATAGCTTTTAATACATCGCTGCATGAGACACCGCCCCGTTTTTTGCGGGAAGGCTATTACCCGGCAGCCGCTACCAATTGCATAGCTGTGTACCGGCCATCTGATCATATAATAATCTACACCTGACCATTTTATTCAGGTAATTATCGACCATAATAATTACCTGAATAAAAGTGAGAGGTTGTATGATACCGCAAAAAAAGGTTCGAAGATCCAGTCACCTGATTGCATCAGACCTTTTATTTCCCCAGTCTGTTGTGTTAACTAAAAATCCTGTCATGTGAGCGTTTCGCATTCCATTCCGGCGTTGGGGCAAAGTAGCTTTTATCCGTAGCATGAAGATGTTGCTTAATCACTTCATCATTTAATTCAATTCCTAAACCCGGTGCGGTAAGGGGAAGGTTAGCAAAACCTTTGGTAATCAAGTTTCGTCCATCCGTGGTTTTTACCATACTTTCCCACCATGGCAGGTCTACAGAGTGGTGTTCCAATGCTAAAAAATTTTGTGTGGCTGCCGCACAATGTACATTCGCCATAAATGAAACGGGGGTGCCTGCCTGGTGCATCGCCATCGCTACTCCATTTTCCTCGGCGTAGTCACCAATTCTTTTGGTTTCTAATAATCCCCCGGAAGAAGCTAAATCGGGGTGAACAATATCCACTGCGTGTTTATCAATGAGCGGTTTAAAGTTTTTAAGCAGGTAAATATCTTCGCCGGTAAGACAGGGTGTTTCCATTGCGTCCGACATTGTTTTCCACTGGTCTGTCAATTCCCATGAAATAATATCTTCCAGCCAGGCAAGCCGGTATTTTTCGAGTGCTTTACCGAGGCGTATTCCATTGTTTAAATCAAAATGACCATAATGATCTGTAGACAAGGGGATTTCATAGCCAACCATACCTCTTACATTGTCCACAATTTCACCCAGCTTTTCGAACCCTTTATCCGTAATTTGAATCTGTGTAAAAGGGTGCAGGGTATTGCCATACGACATATAATTGCTTTGGTCGCCCCACTGGGCCAAACTTCCCTGTGAGTTTTCCCAGAATTTTGAATTGACGACTGTTCCGGGAATTCCCTTTAATTCACCAATAGACACATCCATTTTAAGCCAGGTGTACCCCTGGTCTTTTATGCGGTAGTTGATCAGTTTTGCCTGTTCTTCCGGCGATCCGGCTTCCGGTGTATCGGCATACATTCTCACCTTATCACGATACCTTCCTCCCAGTAATTGCCAGGCAGGAACGTTATAGGCCTTGCCGCAAATATCCCACAATGCCATTTCAACAGCGCATACACCACCAGCCTGCCTTGACTGACCGCCGAATTGCCGGATTTTTTTAAAAATCATTTCGACATTACAAGGGTTTTCTCCCAGTATCCTGCTCTTTAACATCAATGCATACCGTTCATCAGCACCATCCCTCACTTCACCCAAACCATAAATGCCCTGGTTGGTATCAATCCGGATGATTGCGGTACGGCCTAAAACTGAGGTTACACAATAACGCATATCCGTAATTTTCAAATCAGAAGGGCTGGAGAACCTGCTTACCTTTTGAGTACTTTGTGCGATGATATCTTCAATAGGTGAAAACAACAGCGAGCCCCCTAATGCGATGCCCCCCATAGCCGATTTTTTAAAAAAGGAACGACGGGGATTTTCCGTTTCCCCCGTATCTGCTTTATTAACCTCATCGTCTGAAATATCCTGATCTTTTAAACCCATTTTTGCTAATATCTTTTGTGATGGCGTCATAATGATTGTTTTTTAAGTGGATTATTTATGTTGAGTAATCGATTAAATAAATTACCAGGTGCAACGATACTTTATTCCTGTTCTTATTGAAAAACGCTGCCCGCCTGGTTTATAGGAATGAACCAGGAGGCAGGTAAAAAATATCAGAATCTTTTTGATTAAAATTTTGACACAGCGTTATGGTTTGTCCCACCATACCCTGGTATCCAGGTTGTCTGCTCCCTGTTTGGCAATAGCCGCCTTCACATTGTCTGAATTCACGGAGATTTCCGAATTTGGATAAGTGAGCCTCCGTATAAAATCGCCGGTAATACTTTTGCCGGGAAAAGGATTAGGTGTTAATACAGGGAAACCAGACCTCCTGAAATTTGCAAAAGCTTCCGGGCCGTTCAAAAAAGAAGCGATCCAATATTGTGTATTGATTTGCTGCATAGCGGTTGCCGCATTAAATGGATTAGCATCTAAATACGGCTGGATTGAAGCTGCGGGTACAGCCGCTGCTGCATCATAAATTGCCATTTGCTCCATGTGTGCCCTTACACCAGCATCAAAATATCCCTTTGCAGTACCACTGGTAACCCATCCTCTTTGTGCAGCTTCTGCAAGTAACAACTGAGTTTGCGCTGCAGTTATAAAAAAGAAAGGCGCATTTGTCTTCATTAACCGCCTGCGGTCTACCTGGCTAAAATCATAAAAACTGGCCAGCCCAAGATTAGCTGCTGCTGCAATGGCTCCGGTATTGTCTTTTCCCATTGGCATGCCAATCATCCTGGCAGGGTCAGTGGAACCGATGGCCGGCTGTTGCTCGGGCCCCGATTTCGCACCAATGTACCGGATAGCTATTGAGGACAATCGTGGATCGTTTGTATTTTTTAAATAGTTCACGAATGGTTCGGTTAAATAGAAATTAGCCGCTTCAGTTGAGTTTAACGTATTGCCGATCGGGTTCAGGTAATCGCTGGTATGTCTCATAAAAGCATTGTCGGCATTAACCAGTATTACCCCTCCGGCAAAAGCAGCCTGCACTGTTTGTTGTGCTTTGGCAGCATCAATTTTACTTAACCGCATCCCTGCCCGAAGCATTACTGAATAACCAAATTTCTTCCATTGTGCAATCGTGCCGCCAAACAGGACGTCGCCTGTCTCAATTTTTCCGGCGGCATTGAGGGCTGCAGAAGCTTCGCTAAGTTCCTGGATTATTTTTGGATAAATAGCCTGCTGGTCATCATACACCGGAAGAAATGTTTGACTGATATATCCTACACCGCCTTCTGTGTATGGGATATTGCCATAGGTATCCGTCAATACCATAAAGGCAAAAGCCTGGAGTATACGGGCCATGTTCATTAAATTAATCCTGTCTGGCTGGTCCTTTGTCCGGTTAATTACATCCCTGGTATTGCGGATTACATTGCGGTAATACCCCTGCCAGAGTGCCTGCGTATTGTCGCGGTTATCCTGGTTAAAATTAGCACCGGTTAATACACCCGAATTGGGTGAAATCACCTGCTGAACAATTCCAATCTCGTAAATAAGAGATGCTGTTGGAAAGGAAGTATTAACGATGGCATTATTGAGTTGAAAAACCGGGTCAATAGCCGTTGGGCTGGTTCTGTTAATATTCAAATCGGCCAATCCCTTTTCGCAGGATGTAACGAATAGTAATAAAACCGGAAGTAAACTATAGTTGAGTATTTTTTTCATAAAACGCATGTGTTAGAATTTGATGTTTAAGTTTAAGCCTACGCCCCTGGTAGTAGGAAGGCCTGTTGATTCCATCCCCACCAGGTTATCCGAACTATATCCAAAACTTTCGGGATCAATATTGTCAACCCATTTCTTTATGATCAACACATTGTTGGCTACTATATTCAGGCGGACTCCTTTAACAGGCCATTTTGCAGGCACATACCTGGTGAAGTCATATCCCATTGTAATCTGGCGCAATTTCCAGTACCCGCCGTTATAAATTACGGGTTCAATTAGCGCCTGCGACCTTACCACTTCCCAGTAAGCCTGAACCGCTGCCACTGCTGTATTCTTACCACCATTTATATTTACTCCATCACCAACCACACCGCCTTGCCTGCCTTCCAATGTCATTTTATGCAGACCATGACGAGTTAAATTAAAGTTGGTACCCGACAACATTTTATTGCCCAGTTTGAAATCAATCAAAAAGGACAAACTAAGCCCTTTGTAATTAAAAGTGTTATTAAAACCCCCTACCCATTTTGGAAGGGCGCTACCAAATGTTATTAACGAAGGCGTTCTTTGGGGCAGGCCGTTTGCCAGGAATATTTTTTCACCTGCGGCGTTCCGGTTGTAACCAAAGCCGGCTATCTGTCCCATTTCCATTCCCACAATCTGCCTGAGTTCACCATTGAAAACATGCGTGCCTACGGTTATTCGCTCTCCGGGTTTATCCGTCAGCAGGCTTAACACTTTGGTTTTGTTGTAAGAACCATTTGCTGTAAACTGCCAGCTAAAATTCTTGGTTTGCACCGGCACCAGGTTAAGCAATGCTTCAATCCCCATATTGCGGCTCTGGCCGCTATTAATGCGGGTATCTACAAAACCCGACGCATCAGATATCTGTGCCTGCACAATCTGGTCGGATGTTATTTTCCGGTAAGCTGCCACATCCAGGTTAACCCTGCTGTTAAACATCTTTAACTCAATACCTATTTCTGTTTCGGCTATCCGCATCGGTTTCAGGTTAGCATTGGGCACTGTGAGACCATTCGGTCCGCCAACCGGCTGAGCTGCACCCGAAGGATTGGGCAATAAATTAGAATTGATACCATAAAACAACTGGTCTGCATAAGGTGGTACATCCGTATCGCTGCCCGCCTCAGCATATCCCACTCTTAACTTGCCAAACGTTAACCAGGAAGGATGCAGGTTTTCAGAAAACACATAGCTTGCAGAAACGGATGGATATACAATGCTCCAGTTATCTTTAGATAAGGTGGAGAACCAGTCATTCCGCACCGTTCCGTTTAGATATATAGTACGATCATATGAAACCTCCGCTGAGCCATATACAGAATTAACCCCGCGTTGTGACAAATCATACAACGGGTCTTTTGCCCGTCCGTTCTGCACTGTATACAGGCCCCTGATTACAAAATCTGTAACCTGTACACTGTTTAAATCGGAGCGCCTGCGCATTTGGTTACCACCCGCCGTTAGAACGGTTCCAATCTTACCAAAGGTACGGTTGGCAGAAGCCAGCAAATCAAAATTGGTTTCCCTGAACCGCCTGGATTCCTGGGTATACACTCCATTTACAAAACCAACAGGTGCAGGTCCGCGGGAGGCATGCCCGGTAGGAAAATTATTAAAATCCTGGTCACGTGACCAATAATCCTGGCCTGCACGCCCCTGGATATACAGCCAGGGAAGTATGTCGTACTTTATTGAGATATTGCCAAAAATCCGGTCCCTGCGGATGTTCTGAAACTGTTCCGCCAACACCCAGTAGGGATTGGTACGATTCATAAAACGGGAATAAATATATTCGTTGCCCTGCGCATTATACTTATTGGCATTCAGTACCTCCAAAGGCATTGAATTGGCAAGGTTATATAGGGAGGTAGGAATGGAATTATCCTGGTTGGCGATATTGGGTGGGTTCCTGTTATTCTCATTTGAATAGTTGACGGTACCCATAAAGCTAAACTTATCCGACAATTTGTAGTTAAACCCAAGGTTGATTGTTCTCCTGGCAAATGAATTGTTCGGAACAATCCCTTTGCTTTCCAGGTTGCCCAGGGAGAGATGAATACCACCCTTTTCACTGCCTGATTCCAGTGTAACAGTATTGGTTAAATTTTGGCCATGCCGGAAAAATTTTTTGATCCGGTCGTATTGGGGCACATAGGGCAACGAAAGGTTATTAAACAAAACCTGTGTCATACCCGGAGCAAATTTTTCACCAAAGGACCACTGACCAGAGGTTGGATTGATGGTAGTGGGACGCACACCATTTTCACCTTGCCCGTATTCATACTGGTAGTCAGTAAAATCTAGCGGTGTTTCATTGGTATAATTTACGTTATATGCAACTCCAATTCCTTTACCGCTGCCTTTCGTTTTGGTTGTAATCATTATTACGCCATCCTTGGCACGGGAACCATATAAAGCAGCGGCAGGCGCACCTTTCAGTATGGTCATACTTTCTATATCATCCGGGTTTATACTTGATAAACCATCTCCCCCGTCAGATGTATTTCCTCCTCCTCTTACACCGATAGAATTATCTGATGCCGCATTGCCCGGGTTGGTTCCGAAATTGGTATTGTCTATTGGAATTCCATTGATAACAATCAGGGGATTGTTTTGGCCTGATATGGAAGACTGACCACGGATGCGGATCTTTGAAGTACCCGCCGGACCCGTACCAAGCCCGGAAATATTTACACCAGCCACCTTACCCTGTAATGCATTCATCAGGTTGGGGGTTCGGTTGATGGTAAGTTCATCCGACTTTACGTTGGTAGCGGCGTACCCCAGGCTTCGTGATTGTTTACTTATTCCCAGGGCGGTTACTACCACCTCCTCTACATTACGCGTTTCCTTTTCCAGCGTAACGGTAATGGCTGATTTACCGGCAGTAGCAACGTCCTGAGATACATACCCTACAGAACTGATGGATAATACAGATTTACCGCCCATGTCAATTGTAAATTTCCCGTCCGGATCGGTTACCGTTGCATTCTTTCCACCTTTGGCAAGAATAGTAACACCCGACAGTTTTTCTCCTTCTTTACTGGTGACTGTTCCGGAAATTTTTTGGGCAGTTGCACTGGCTGAAAATACCAGGCTTAATATGATGGCGTACAGCAGTACGTTCCAATCTGGTTTACAAACCAGCCTCAGATTTTTAATCATAATAGCAATTTAATTTTGGTTGTTTGTTTAAAGTTGTTTGTTCATGGTTGACTGTTAAAAATTGATGATTTAGCAATGATGTTTCATAGGATGGTACCTGCATGTAATTTTAAGGGACTATTACATTGCCTCACTGTTAGCTTTATTGAAAACAGCGACATCCGCATGGACTACTCATAGCAATATGCTTTCAATAAAACAACGGTAAAATTTTAACCGGACAGGAAGGATAAGCAAGCATACTTCATACTCTTTGGCAAGAATATTTATATAGCCGGCAAGCAATCTTCATACTATCACGTAACAAAGAAAAGCAACTAAAATTTATAAAACTTCCATTTAAAACCGGCGGTGGATTTTAAACATTTTCGGAAGCACAATTATTTTTTATTGTGATGAAAAAATATGTTTGTACTTTTTCACTCACTTATATTTTTAAAGTTCAAGCATGAATCAATTTATACTTCAGCAGGGTGTATCAAAGGAGTTGCAATTGTTTCCGCATATCATTGAATTTGCCTGTCAAAAAATTCATACTGTACAATTACATTCGCTTGAAATAAAGAAAACAGAAGCGCTGAAAATCTACTATGTTACCGAAGGTAAATTTGATTGGGTGATTGATGGACTGGCATACACCCTGTACCCGGGGGATATTGCATTAATAAGGCCCGGGCAATTTTTCGGATGCGAAAAAGGTTTTTTTGATCTGGGGGCATTTTGCCAAATCACTATCCAGGCAGAAAAATCGAATGAAGGTGGTGAGATAACATTTGGTAAATGGAGCAGTGTATCAGCGGTCGAAAATCAATTGATCGGGAGAATACTCAGTCTCAATAACAAACCCGTGTTGCCCGGTTTTAAAGTGGCCGCCGAAATTTTTTCACACCTGGAAAAGGAACTCTTCCACCAGGAAATTGGCTACCGTACCCGTAGCAATCATTTGATTGATGAACTGCTAATTTCATTGATAAGACAGCTTACCACGCAGGATACAAAAAGGAAAGATTTCCCGGAATCATTCCTTCAACTGGAGCAAATGCTCCGGAACAATTTATCGAATCAATGGACTGTAGAAGAGATGGCTGTAACCATGCGGTTAGGCATATCCGCATTTACAGAAAAAGTAAAAAACTATACCGGTTTTCCACCACTCAATTATTTGATCAATATACGCATTTCCGAAGCCATCAAATTATTAAAAAGAACGGACCTGACACTTACGGATATCGCATTGGATACAGGGTTTTATTCATCGCAGCATTTTTCCACCACCTTTAAAAAAATTACGGGTTATACGCCGAGCCAGTTTAAGAAAAACAATACGGTGAGGAATGAATGATGAATAATGAGTAATGAGTGAATGAATGGTGAATGGTCAATGGTGAATAGAGAATGAGTGATGAGTGAATGAATGCTAATGTTAAATAGAGCGGAAAAGCAATAAATAAATAACACGGCTGAACAAAAAAACCGACAACAGTAAACAGTAAACAACAAACAAATGGACTGCATTATTACGATAGATATAGGCACTTCCGCCGTTAGAATATTTGCCTTTGAAATGAAAGGAACTATTATTGCCACAATGAAGGGATACTACCCTACTTTTCATACCCAGCCGGATTACAGCGAGCAGGATCCTGAGCAGATTTTTGTTACCGTATTAAATGTATTGAGAAATATATTGGCGGAAAAAATTCATCCGAAAAAATATAAGGTGGCGGCTATTTGTTTTAGTGCAGCCATGCATAGTGTATTACCGGTTGATAAAAACGGGACGCCGTTAGGTAATGCCATAGTATGGGCCGATAACAGGGCAAAAAAAGAAGCTGCAGGTTTGAAAAAAAGCCGATTGGGAGACCGCATTTACCATGCCACCGGAACCCCTATTCACCCTATGTCGCCGCTTGCAAAAATTGCATGGTTGAGAAATAATGACCAGGAAAGATTTAGCCAGACCTACAAATTTGTTTCAATAAAAGATTATATTTTACAACAACTAACCGGCGAATATGTAATAGACCACAGCCTTGCTTCCTCTACCGGTTTATTGAATATTCACACGTTGGAATGGAATAAAGAATCGCTTGAATTTGCAGGCATTACCGCTGATAAATTACCCAAACCGGTTTCTGTTTATTATGCTAAGTTAACCTTCCATAAACAATATGCTACCAACCTTAAATTACCTTTAAAAACAAAAATTATTATTGGCGCAAGCGATGGATGCCTTGCGACGCTTGGATCGGGCGTGTGGGGCGAGGGTAAGGCTACCATTACCATTGATGCCAGTGGTGCAGTACGGGTGGCCGGTAAAAAAGTTTTGAAGGACAAGAAAAAACGTTTTTTTAATTACCTGCTTGCAGATGGTTATTATGTTTCGGGAGGGCCAACCAATAATGGAGGTGTAATTTTCGAGTGGTTTACCAGGCAGTTTGGCTCCTTTCCTGATTACTCCGATTTTGAAGAAAATGTGTCCAGCTTTTTTAAAGAAGCAGCCCAGGTTGCCCCTGGTTCTGATGGACTCATATTTCTTCCCTACCTGCTGGGAGAAAGAGCGCCTATATGGAACGCGAATGCACGCGGATTGTACTTTGGAATCAATATCAAGCATGAACAAAAACATTTTGTTCGTGCAACCATTGAAGGTATCCTGTACGAGATTTACAGTATCGGGAAAATCCTCGGGGAGCACCGGTCTGTAAACAGTTTGTATGTAAACGGCACCTTTGCCTCGCTTCCGCTTTGGGCACAAATACTCGCTAACATGTTTAATAAGCCGGTGTATGTAAATGATAATTTTCATAGCGTTGGAACCGGGGCTCTTTTATTAAGTCTCACTGGTATGGGGGTATATAAAAATTTAGAAGCGGCGGCAGCCACCATTCAATTTCCACATGTTTTTTTACCCAACGAAAATGATCATCGCATTTACATGAATTACTTTGCTATCTTTCAAAGCCTGAGTAGTAAACTGGATGATGAGTTTAGCCAGATAGCGTTGCTCCAGGAACTGCATTAACTGATCAGGATAAAATCAAATTTGCTTTCATGTTGAACAGTGGTAAATGAAATAGCACTACCAACATGGGTTAGCTATACTGCAGGCTGAATAATTTTGCGCTGCAGGAGCAAGACCGTGGCCTGTTTCTACAAGGCTATAAACCTCCAATTGTTGAACTGGTCCAACATCGCACATATAAAAACAGATCAAAGCAGGGATATCAGTTTTACACAAATAACATTGCACATTTTTATACTGGTGGAAATATAAACGCTAATCAAAATTGACACGGTATCTTGGTGGTTTTATCGGGATGAAAGCAGTTTAAAATACTGCTTTTCGCTGATGAAATTTCTTTATCAAAATTATTCCTGCTATAAAACCGCCGATATGAGCTGCATATGCAATTCCACTCGCTTCGCTGCCACCCAAATATCCTGTACCATTTGCTACCTGCAACAATATCCACATCCCCAACACAATAAATGCCGGTAATTTAATAAAGAAAAATATTACTAATACAGTAACCCTCCTGGTGGGAAAAAGTAATAGATACGCACCCATCACACCGGATATAGCACCGGAGGCGCCAAGACTGGGAATTAAATGACTTTGACCAAAAAGATAATCTGTAAACACGTGTGTGAGAGAAGCTAAGATTCCACAAATCAGGTAAAAGAAAAAGTAACGGACATGCCCCAACCTGTCTTCCAGGTTATCACCAAACACCCACAGGTAAAGCATATTGCCACCAAGATGGGCAAAGCCTCCATGCATGAACATGGACGTAATCAGCGTAAACCACACTGGCATCGGCGTTATTCCCAGCCCGGGTATTACCACTTCCTGGCCGCTAAGAGGATCTGATACCAGGGTGGGTGAAGTAACAATATCATGCCCTGTCAGTATTTCTGCAGGCACAGCCGCATAACTATAAGTAAAATCCAGATTGCTACCAAATTTCTGGTAGGCTATAAAAACAAAAATGTTAAGGGCAATAAAAATATAATTTACAAATGGCGTTATTTTCCTGTCTGAGTTATCGTCGCTGATAGGGATCATTTACAATTGATTTTATGTTTACAAGATAGGAAGATTGGCGAATTGAACTCAAAGATTTTTTGGGTTACATTGTTTAGATCGATGGGCTCCACCCATCGCTTTGGTATTTCGCCCTGTCAGGGCTAATGCGTATTTAACTAACCATCCGGCCCAATTAAATTTTCCATTGAAAACATTTATATGGATCTTGCATGGCAAATCTTTATTAGCACATTAGCACATTAGCACATTAGCACATTAGCACATTAGCACATTAGCACATTAGCACATTAGCACATTAGCACATTAGCACATTAGC
>JANPIJ010000281.1:0-14210 GCA_031424955.1 Ferruginibacter sp.
CGAAAAGGCGGAACTTGCAAAGTTTGGACAAGCAGAATTAGACAGTTATGAAAACAGTTTGAAAACTTATCGGGACTTGAAAAGTGTTATTGAAACGGCTTATGACGATGGGAAAACCTTTTTCTCTCATCTTTAATGCAACTTCTAACTTCTCTTCTAATTTCCCTTCTGTTTTCCCTTCTGTTTTCCCATCGTCATAAGCCGTTTCAATAACACTTTTCAAGTCCCGATAAGTTTTCAAACTGTTTTCATAACTGTCTAATTCTGCTTGTCCAAACTTTGCAAGTTCCGCCTTTTCGAAAGCTTGAGTAAATACTTCGTCTTTGAAAATGGCCGGAATAGTTTGAAAATCTTCCAGGTGTTTAATTAAGTAAAGCCATTTGTCCAAACGGGTTACTAATTCATTCTCCTTTTGCTTGAAATTCGGCATTTCAAGATAAATGTATGTCAGCTTATCGTAGAAAGTTTTACCATTTTGATTTTTTAATCTGATAGTATGAACAACTTCACTTTTTTCCGGTTCACTTTCGTAATCATCGAAAGTGAAGTCCAAAATACCAACACAATAAACCGCCTTTAGGTTATAATTCCACTCGCCTTTTTCTGCTTGTTCCCTTATTGGGAACGTTGAGTAGTAAATGGTTCTTTCTTTAAAATAGTTTTGTTTAGCTTTTTGAAGTTCTACAATAAATTTTTCACCATTTTCATTTTCACAATAAATATCATACACAGCTTTTCTGTCCACTTCAGTTTGTCCAAGTTGCTCTGTATTTTTGAAAGAAAGGTCAACAATCTTGTTTTGTTGAGGCAAAAGAGCATTCAGGAAGTCGATCAACAGAGGTTTGCTTGCTTCCTCTCCAAAGATTTTCTTAAATCCAAAGTCAGTAAATGGGTTGATATATTTTGCCTTCATCTTAATTTTTAATGTTAGACAAATTTACTTGTTTCTTCCTGATGTCTTGAATGAATATCGATTTTTGTACACCGAAGCAGTATGCCTGACATATTGTTGTGGTAAACGAGGACTGCCTGAATTGAAAAAACAGAAAACAATAAACCAAAAACAGTAAACCTATACCAACTTCTCTGGAACCAACCTTCCACCCTCATTGGCGCCCCTATTGCCGGATTCATGATATTCCGCATCCTGGTTTACATTCCATAAATCATAAACTTCTTCACCGGCAATAATATTTTTTGCCGCCAGCATCGCCGTCATCATGCTATGATCCTGGTTATTGTATTTGTGCATACCGTTGCGGCCCATCAGGTATAATCCCTTGTAAGGTTGCAAACCGGTTTTGATGGTTTCAATATGTTCTGCATAAAAATGATCATACACGGGGTAAGCCTTCTTTTGCCTTACCACATAACCATCCGTTATATCCATTGCATTTGCCAAACCGATTTGTTCAATTTCTTTCTTTCCCAGTTCAATCAATGTGTCGTCACTGCTGGTCCACATACCATCTCCTTCAAAACAAAAATACTCCAGACCATAGCAAGCCATAGACGGGTCAGGCACCATATAAGGGCTCCAGGATTTAAAGTTTTGTACCCGGCCAACTTTTACACTAGGATCGTGAATATAGATCCAGTTATCATCAAATTTATTTTGATCCTTCAATATTAAAACCACGGTTATAAAATCCCGGTACTTTAATTGCCTGGCTGCCTCGAGTGCAGGCGAAGACAAGGCCGGTGTTATAAAAGGTACCAACTGAGCCATTGCAGTAGAGGATAGCACATAGTCAAATTTGTCAAATGTTTTTCCACTGTTCGTTTTCACTGTCCATTCTTTATCTGTAACACTAATCCCCGTTACGCCTTCATTCATCAAAATATCCACCCCCATTTGTTTGCATTTGGTAGCGCATACATCCCACATCATTCCCGGTCCGTATTTCGGATAGCGAAAAGTATCGATAAGTGTTTTGATAATATTATCCTTATTCCCTGTTTTTTTGGGTTTAAATAATGCATTCATAATCGCACTGCTGAGCGATAAGCCTTTAATTCGTTGCGCTGCCCAGTCGGCAGATATTTCATTACAGGGTATACCCCATACCTTTTCAGTATAGGTTTTAAAAAAGATGTTGAACAACCGCTCTCCAAACTGGTTGATTACCCAATCTTCAAAATTCACCGGGTTCTTTACCGGAAATGCTTTTGCCTTCAAATAACTCATCACGCACAAAGCAGATTCAATGATTCCTAGTTTGGTTAATGCCTCCGTGGCCACCAGGGGATATGAAAAAAACTGTTTGTTGTAATATATTCTTGAACTTCTTGGCCGGTCGAGCATATCATTGGACAATATTTCCGTCCAAAAATCTTCTACTTCCTTGCTTTTCGAAAAAAACCGATGGCCCCCAATATCAAAGAGATAGCCTTTATAACTTTCGGTTCTGGAAATACCGCCTACATATTTTGGGTCAGCCTCAAATACCGTTACCTGCTGTCCTGCTTTTGCCAATAAATAGGCGGCAGTTAATCCTGCGGGGCCGGCACCTATGATGGCAATCGTTCTTTTTTGCATAATGGCTGCAAAGATAAACGGTGACTGACAATGAAAAAAAATACTTCCCATTTGCGTTGGCAATGGAGTAAAAACCAGTTGCTTATTACATTTTTTTTACTTTTATTATTGCCCCAAACCCCCCATTTAATATAGTTTACAGATATTTGCACCACTAATCGTTCTACAAATCGGCGGTTAGGGCATAATCAATTATGATGGAAATATTTATATTACTGGTATTAATATTAGTAAATGGGCTGTTTGTGATGAGTGAAATTGCATTGGTGAGCGCCCGTAAAAGCAGGTTGGAAAGCCTCGGTAATAAAGGCGATCTGAAGGCAAAAGCAGCTTTACATTTAACCGAAAATCCCGATAAATTTTTATCCACTGCCCAGATAGGCATTACCCTTATTTCAATTTTAACGGGTGTTTACTCTGGCGAAAAATTCAGTAATGAATTAAAACCTCTTGTAGAAAAGGTGGAATTTCTGAAATTATATGCTGATACTTTATCCACAGTAATCATTGTAATACTGGTCACTTTTTTATCTATTATTTTAGGCGAATTAGTTCCCAAAAGGATTGGCCTTATCCGGGCCGAGAAAATTGCCCGTATTGTAGCCGGGCCAATGAACATATTATCCACCATCGTGTACCCGGTGGTTTGGTTGCTGAATAATATTACCAGTATTATTTTTAAGCTGTTTAATATAAAGGTGGCAACAGACAATGCCGTAACGGAAGATGAAATTAAAGCCATGATCACTGAAGGTAGTGAACATGGTACCATTGAAGAGGAAGAAAAGGAAATTATTGAAAGGGTATTTCATTTGGGCGACCGGAATATTACTTCTTTAATGACGCATCGAACAGAAATAGTATGGTTTGATATGGAAGATACTGTTCAAACAATAACCGAACAACATGACCAGATCAATTATTCCACCTACCCCGTATGTGATAAAACAGTTGATGACATAAAAGGGATTATTTACATCAAGGATTTATTGAAAGCACCTGCCGGCACCATCTTAAAGGACCTTGCCAAACCTGCGCTTTTTGTGCCAGAAAATAACAGTGCCTACCAGGTGCTTGAAAAAATTAAGCAAACTAAAATTCATAGTTGTTTTATTGTAAATGAATATGGCACACTGGAAGGAATGCTCACGCTGAATGATATACTGGAAGCCATTGTAGGCGATGTACCTCAAACCGGACAGGATGAGTATGAAATAGTAGAACGCAGCGATGGCAGCTACCTGGTAGATGCACAAATTACCTTTTACGATTTTTTAAGTCATTTTGAAAAAACGGAATGGATGAATGAAGGAGACAATGAGTTTGATACCATTGCCGGTTTTGTGCTGCACGAGCTGGAACGAATTCCTAAAACAGGTGAAACGTTTGACTGGCGGGGATTTGAATTTGAGATCATTGACATGGACGGACAGCGAATTGATAAACTGCTGGTGAAAATATCTGAAGAATTAAAGGATAATATGGAGGAGTAAGACCCCGGGCCCCTCCCGATAAAAGATCGGGACCTTGCTCCGGGGAGGTCTGCGGATACCCCGCCCTTTTTGCATATCTCTTATATCCCTATTGATGTAAAAGTTAAAAATAAATTGGATTTGCTGAAATCCGGTAATTAAGTGATAGATCCTGCTTTCAATTCGTGTAATTCGTGCCTAAAAATTCGTGTTATCAAAACACAAAACTCACCTTATCAATGGGATTATTCAACCGGCTGCTTTTTCTTTCCCCATTTATTGATACATGAATTATTTGCATTTGCTGGGGCTTATCTTCATAGAGGATATTATTTATCACATCCATATTTTTTACAGTTGCAATATTTTTCACTTCAAAGTAGCTAACAATTCCTTCCTCCTGCTGCTCAAAACCTACAAACTGCAGCACAGCAGGTTTTCTGTCAACTATTATGGACAGGTGTTTTTGTATGTAATCATTTACCCACGGATTTATTGCTTTTTTTTGACTTGCATCTAACAAATCAATCTTTGATTTGTATAATTTGCGTAAAGTGGTTTCAAAATCGTCGGTAAAAATTTTACAGCTTATTTCAAGGGTTTGGTTTTTTGCATTGTGTTCAATCTCAGTAACACTCACAAAAATGGGGTGATCGCTACCAGCTAAACCAGTTACAATAAATACGATTAACCATTTATACAGTATAGATACCATTTAAACAAAGAATTAGCAGATTAGAATCTGATCAAAGATATTTGAAAACAAAATTAACCACAAACTACCAACTAAAAATGCATGAGTGATTTTGTTTTGTATTTTGAAACGGGCTGGCATCATATCATTAGTTGGAATGCATTGGATCACATTTTGTTTATTATTGCATTGGCCGCAATTTACCTCGCAGGTAACTGGAAACAGGTGCTGATTTTAGTCACTGCCTTTACAATTGGTCATTCTCTAACGCTAGCTTTAAGTGTATATGATGTCATCCGTTTTGATGAGAAATGGGTAGAATTTTTAATCCCATGTACCATCATCGTTACGGGTGTAGTTAATTTAATGGGAACCGGTTTTAAACCCGGTTCCTTAAGGATAAATTATTTTTTAGCCTTATTTTTTGGATTGATACATGGGATGGGGTTTGCCAACACCATACGCTTTATGCTGGCTGAGGACCAGGGTATTGCGGTCCCGTTAGTCAGTTTTAATATCGGTTTGGAAGCGGGGCAAATTGTATTGGTTGCGTTCATTTTATTAGCCAGCTTTATTACTGTGAATAAACTAAAGCTGAACAGAAAATGGTGGGTATGGACGTTATCCTGTTTTGCTATTTTGATTGCTTTCAATATGGCTGTAGAAAGATGCCACTTTTAGAAGTAAGCGAACTAAAATTCAACATGTTGAATGGGACCTTAACACCTTTGTACTTAGAAAAAACCGCCATGCCCCGTTGAAGCAGGGCTTCGGGTTTGGCAATAAAAAGAGAATAAAATTGAAAACCGTAATTTAGCAATCCTTTAAAATCACAATAAAAACACATACAGAAGATGATAAAAAAGCCAATCTTGCTTTCCCTTTTATTTGCGTTTACAGTTTGCTGTTATGCGCAGAATATTCAAAACAATCCCGGCAGCAACCATGGTAACCGGTTTGAGCAACTAGGTACCATCCTGCCTACACCTAATGAATACAGAACCGCAAGTGGAGCGCCCGGGCCAAAATACTGGCAGCAACGTTGCGATTATGATATCGTTTGCGAACTGGATGAACCCAACCGCAGGTTAAATGGAAAAGAAACCATCACTTATTTCAACAACTCCCCCGACCCATTAACTTACCTCTGGATACAATTAGATGAAAACCAGCATAGCACGGCCAACAATGCAGGATATCAGTCCAGCAACTTCATGCCTAAAAGCATTACCGGGCAGGATATTGAAAAATATAGCGGTAAAACTGATAGAGAGTATGGTGATAATATCATAAAAGTTACAGATGCCATGGGTAAAGGCCTGGGCTATACCATCAATAAAACCATGATGAGGGTGGAGTTACCGTCAACATTAAAACCCGGCCAGCAGTTCATTTTCAAAATAGAATGGAATTACAATATCAGCGAACGATCGAAGTATGGCGGCCGCGGGGGGTATGAATATTTCCCGGAAGATGGGAATGACTTGTATACAATGTCGCAATGGTATCCTCGTCTTTGTGTATACAGCGATTTCCAGGGCTGGCAAAATCACCAGTTTGCCGGAAGCGGGGAATTTACATTAACCTTTGGCAATTTTAAAGTAGCTATGACGGTTCCGGCCGACCATGTGGTAATGGCTACCGGGGAAGGACAAAATTACCAGCAGGTATTGTCACCGGCACAGTTTGTACGTTGGCAAAAGGCGCAGACAGCAACTGACGTAACTGAAATTGTAACCCTGGACGAAGCTAAAGCAAGGGAAAAACAAAAATCAACCCAGAAAAAAACATGGATATTTAAAGCGGAAATGGTACGTGATTTTGCATGGGGCAGCAGCCGTAAATTTATCTGGGATGCAATGCCGGTAAAAATAGCAGGCAAGAAAGTGATGTGCATGAGTGGTTATGGGAAAGAAGCATACAACCTTTACCGGAAATTTAGCACCAAGGCCGTGGCGCATACGATTAAAACTTATTCCAATTTTACCATTCCTTATCCATACCCGGTAGCACAAAGCCTGGAAGCAGCAAACGGAATGGAATACCCGATGATATGCTTTAACTACGGACGGTGCGAAAAAGACGGCACCTACAGCGAGGCTACCAAAAACGGTATGATTGGAGTAGTAATTCATGAAGTGGGTCATAACTTTTTTCCAATGATCATCAACAGTGATGAAAGACAATGGACATGGATGGATGAAGGACTCAATACTTTTTGTCAATACTTATCGGAAGAACTGTGGGATAATAAATTCCCATCCAGCAGGGGACCTGCATATAAAATTGTTGATTACATGATGTTGCCAAAGGATCAGTTAGAGCCCATCATGAGCAATAGTGAAAACATTATCCAGTTTGGGCCGAATGCCTATAGTAAGCCTGCTACCGGTTTAAATATACTGCGTGAAACCATCATGGGAAGAAACCTGTTTGACTATTCATTCAGGGAATATGCAAGGCGCTGGGCGTTTAAACATCCCACACCAGCCGATTTGTTCAGAACAATGGAAGATGCCAGTGGTGAAGATCTTGACTGGTTTTGGAGAGGCTGGTTTTATAATACTGACCCATGTGATATTTCGCTGGATAGCGTAAAATGGGCAAACTTAAGCCTGGAGGAACCTGCGGGCAGGCCATCAAGAAGTTCCATTACGCAAAATGTTTCAAGGCCCATTTTAAATACATTTGAAGATGTTTCGAAAATCAGGAACAGGGAAGATAGCAAAATAACATTTGCAACAGATGCGGATACCTCGCTACGGGATTTTTATTGGAGATATGCACGCAATCTTGCAAAAGTAGATGATACTCCCGTAGAGATAAAAATTGCAGCCGAAACGCCGGATACCCTGACCAGGGATCAGAAAATTGCAATGGCTGGAAACAAAAATATGTATGAACTGACTTTTAGCAATAAAGGTGGTTTGGTAATGCCATTAATCATTGAATGGACTTATAAAGATGGAACTAAAGAAATAGACAGAATTCCGGTACAGGTTTGGAGGAAAAATGAATATAAGGTAACCAAAACATTTTTAAAGGATAAAGAGGTGGCCTCCATCAAATTGGATCCGATGAGAGAAACAGCGGATATCAACGAGAAGAACAACACCTGGCCAACAGTAGCAACGCCCGGTAAATTCCAACTATTTAAAGAAGGCGGTGGAAGAGGTGGAAGAAACGGAAGAGGTGGTGCAACAGGCGCAGTGAATCCAATGCAGAAAGAAATTAAATAACTATCCGCTATTTAAAACCAGTAAAAAGCCGCCCATTTTGGAGCGGCTTTTTTATTTAAATTTCATTGCATTTATACAAAATATGTTTTTGTAAAATGTTTGAGAAAAAAAATGATCAGGCTAAGACGCAATGTGGAACTTCGGAGGAAGCCTGTACGCCGCGGTGGATCCCATCCTTGTACTGTATATCTTAATTTGGCTTTCGTTTTCTTTGACCGTTCTATCTTGCCGGAAGGTTATTAAATTCTTATTGATATTGAGCAACAGCTCCAACCAATTCCTTTAAAAAAATATTATACACACCTGGCAAGGAAAGCTATTACAAACCCGTCTTCCCGTCTCTCTCCATTTTATTCCTTTTTTTCTTACTATATTTTTTTTCGTATTCTAAAATTTCTTTGGTCTTTACTTTTTCCTTAGGCGTTTCTTCCACAGTTTTAGCAACCGAAGCGGTAGTCATCTTATCGTCTGTATCTTTTAAAAGACGGCCACGATCATATTTTTCCAACCGGCTTATGCGGCCTCCTGATTCATAATACGTCCATTCGCCATGGGGCACACTATACTGTTCTGCCCTTACAATTTTAAAACTTACAATTTCATTATTACCTGCACCATATACCGGAATAGTATCATATGGCGCATCCGGATTATATCCATGCCATTGCTCCTGCCTTTGCAAATCACCTAGGAAACTAAAATATTCCTGCACCCCGTCTTTACCACCAAAGCGATAATTTTCAATGGCTAAAATATCACCGCTACTGTGATACCTGCGCCAGGTACCACTCTTTTTATCATCCTTATAAACTCCTTCTTCATCATAGCCCGGCTCTCCTCTTAGTTCCCCAACACTAACTACCCATTTACCCTGCTTCAGCCCTTTTTTATCAATCGCATTCAAAGTATCTCCGGTAGGCGATATTGTAAAACTTTTATACTGCGCAGAACTATTTGTAACAAATGCTATAAGGGCCAATACAATTAAAGTCAATTGATGTATTTTTAAAAACTGATTCTTCATACTAAATTTTTATTAAATGAAATGGCTTTACAAATTTACTTTTTCTTTTGCAACGTTACTGTTGGGCGCAACTTTTTTAACATCAGTTGCACAAATCAAGCCAACGGGCGCCGCTGAAAGATTTAACGGATTACAAAAAAGAAAATTGCTGGAAAACAACTCTTTATTAAATGATATTACCTGGCGAAATATTGGCCCCACACAAATGAATGGAAGGGTGGTTGATATAGAAGTAAATCCCGCCGATCCTACAGAATTTTATGTTGCCTATGCAAGTGGCGGACTATGGCATACTGTTAATAACGGATTAAGCTTTACCCCCATATTTGAAAAAGAAGATGCTTATGCAATCGGCGACATAGCAGTAAACTGGAAACCCGCCGCTGGTGGAAAAGCCAGCATTATTTGGGTGGGTACCGGTGAAGTAAATAGCAGCCGTAGTAGTTACAGTGGCAACGGTGTTTACAAATCCGGTGATAATGGCAAAAACTGGGAGTACCTGGGTTTGCCCGAAAGCCATCATATTGGCGAAATTATTTTGCATCCCTCCAATGACAATATAGCCTGGGTGGCAGTACTGGGGCATCTATATTCTTCAAATAAAGAAAGGGGTGTATATAAAACGACAGACGGTGGCAGGACCTGGCAACAAACCCTCAACATTGATGACAATACCGGGGCAGTAGAAATGGATATCAACCTTCAAAACCCGGATGAACTCTATGCATGCACCTGGTATCGTACCCGCAGGGCATGGGATTTTGCACCATCGGGTAAAACAAGCGGCATATTTAAAAGCATAGATGGAGGTAATAGCTGGAAGCTAATTACAAAACAGGGAACCGGGTTTCCTGCAGGGGATAGTATTGGCAGAATTGGTGTAGCCATTTATCAAAAAAATCCGCAGATAGTATATGCAGTGGTCGACAATAATTATACAAAACCCGATACTGCTTCAAAAAAAACAGACACTTCAAAATACCTGCTGAATGAATTTAAAAACATTTCGAAGGAAGCTTTTTCTAAACTGGACAACCCGAAATTAGATAGCTTTTTAAAAGACAACCGGTTCCCCAAAAAATATACGGCTGCTGGAATTAAAGCATTAATAGAAACTGAAAAATTAAAACCAACGGCTCTTTATGATTGGCTTTTTGCTGAAGATGGATTTCAAAACAATGGTATTTACGGCTGTGAAATTTACAGGAGTGACAATGCCGGGCAAAGCTGGCGGAAAGTAAACACAAAAGATATTAATGTATTCAGCAGCTATGGATATTATTTTGGAAAAATATATGTTTCACCGGTGGATGAAAACAAGGTCATCACATTTGGTGTAGGCATTATTCTTAGCGTGGATGGTGGCAAAACTTTTACCGAAGTAGATAAGAACAATACACATAGCGACTGGCACTCCTGCTGGATAAACCCTAATAAAGACAGCCATTGGATAACCGGTAACGATGGGGGTTGCAATATTACTTATGATTACGGTAATAAATGGTTTAAAGTAACCAGTGTGCCTGTAGGCCAATTTTATGGCATCACCACCGATGATGCGAAACCATATAATGTTTATGGTGGCTTACAGGATAACGGAACATGGGTAGGATCATCAAAAACAGGTGGAAGCTTTTCATCAACGGGCAAAAATAAAGAGCCTGAACCGGAGGAATATGAATGGAAATCAATTGGTGGTGGTGATGGAATGCAGGTACAGGTAGACACGAGGGACAATAAAACGGCTTACTCAGGATTTCAGTTTGGGTATTACCGGCGAAAAAATATTGATAGCGGTAAGGCTTTTTCCATACACCCGATGCATGATTTGGGTGAAGCCAAACTTCGGTACAACTGGCAAACGCCTATTTTATTAAGTAAACATAACCAGGATATATTTTACTATGGTACAAACAAATTTCACCGAAGTTTAATCAAAGCTGAAAACCTGGTTGCCCTGAGTGATGATTTAACAAAGGGAAAAAAAACAGGCATCATTCCATACGGAACCATCACCACTATCAGCGAATCGCCTTTAAAATTCGGACTACTTTATGTTGGAACGGATGACGGTAACATTCAAATAAGCAAGGATGGCGGCTACACCTGGACATTGGTTAATAAAGGGCTCCCGGCAAATTTATGGGTAAGCCGGGTTACCCCATCGCTGCACAAGGAAGGGAGAGTGTATGCCACTTTAAATGGATACCGGTACGACAACTTTACCGCCTGGTTGTATGTTAGCGAAGATTATGGCAATACCTGGAAACAGTTAGGTACCAATCTTCCTTTAGAGCCTTTGAACGTAGTGAAAGAAGATCAAAAAAAAGAAAATATAATTTATGTAGGCAGCGATAACGGCTTATATACCTCATTTGATATGGGTAATAGTTTTATGAGCCTGAGTAACCATTTACCACGCGTACCTATCCACGATTTGGTTATACAGGAAAGAGAAAATGAGCTGGTGGTGGGAACGCATGGCCGAAGTATATTTATCACTAAATTAGATTCGGTACAGAAAGCATATGATAAAATGATAAAGAGCCTGCAAATGAAAGCGGCCTTAAAAACATTTGATCCAAAGCAAATGAATGAAGGTGAATCCGTAATTGATTGTCCTCCCGCAAAAGCTCCAAAACGCAAGAAGCAATTAATAATGGTAAAAAAATAATAGTTCTTATTTTAGCACCAATCATACGCATAGAAAGCCGTTTCGGAAACCTGAAACGGCTTTCTATATTATCACCAATATCAGGCAGCTTGCAAAATTTGAAACTGACTAAATGCAGAATGCTAAACAATAGCTGTACAAAGTTGTTACTTCAATGAAATTCTATTCATATTTATTCATTTTAAAATTCTATACAGACCATGGCAATTGCAATTGGACAACAAGCCCCTGACTTTTCATTATTCGACAGCGACAAAAAGAAAGTGATCCTGGGAGATTACAAGGGTAAAAATGTGTTAGCCCTGTTTTTTCCACTTGCATTCACAAGTGTATGCACGAAGGAGTTGTGCGATATAAGAGACAACATTGCCATTTATAATAATGCCAATGCCCAAGTGGTAGGTATTTCTGTCGATTCTTTATATGTGTTAAATAAATTCAAACAGGAACAAAACCTGAATTTCCCCTTATTAAGTGATTTCAATAAGGAAGCTTCAAGGGCTTTTGAAGTTTTATATGAAACATTTCCGGCGTTTGAGATGCATGGCGTAAGCAAAAGAGCTGCCTTTATAATTGACAAGGAAGGCATTGTGCAATACGCAGAAGTATGTGCCACGCCGGGTGATCTGCCCAATTTCACCGCAATTCAACAGGTATTAGACCGACTCGGTTAAAATTTGAACTCATGATTATCAAATGAAATTTTCATAAAATTCTCATAAAAACGTATTTCGAACGTTATGAATTTGATTATGGAAATTTTAAAATAATTTGACTACTTTTACTTTACTGAAAAAGCTAATAACAATATTAATTTTATCATTTGGAATAACTTTTACATCTTTTGCTCAAATTAAACCCATTATTTCAGAAGAGGTTTCAGCAAAAATTGTCAAGCTTTTTCCAAATCCCGCTACTTCAAATATTAATTTTGAGTTGAAGCAGGGATATGATAAGTCCTACAAACTACAGTTATTTAATTTCATGGGTAAAAAAGTGTATGAATTAATTCCATCAACCCAACGTGTTAACCTGCCACTTGACGGATTTTATCGCGGTGTTTACATCTTCCAGTTACGAGATAAATCAGGGAAAATTATCGATTCCGGAAGATTCCAGGTGATCAAATAATTGACTATCCCAACCGCAATTTCAATTTTTTATAATTAAGATTGAATTCTTAAACATAGTTTTCATTCACCAATATATGCACATACGCCCGAGCATTGGGGTAGTTTTTTTTATAATAAAAATACGGTAGTCTCCTACAAAACCTGCACAATTAGAAATTTCAAATAGTGCGTATTTTCCTGCTCTCTGATGATGGGGTGATCCGCAGACTGTGAATTGAATACCACCTGGCGTATTTTCCGTTTCGCATCTTTTGCTGCCATAGCAATTATATCTAAGAACAATTCAGGTTTCACCAAATTAGTGCAACTGGAGGTGACTAAAAAACCACCCGGTTTTACCAATTTAATACCCCTTAAATTAATTTCCTTGTACCCTGCCACGGCCTTATCAATACTGCTCCGGCTTTTTGTAAACGAGGGCGGGTCAAGCATCACAACGTCCCATTGTTTGCCTTCCTTAGTCCATTCTTTTAGTACATCAAATGCATTTACGCATTCAAACCGGCAGATATCCTGTACGCTATTTAAAGCAGCATTTTTGTTACACATATCAACTGCACTTTGTGATATATCGAGGCCCAGTACCGATTTTGCACCATACATTGCTGCGCTTATTTCAAATGAGCCGGTATAACAAAACGCACCCAGTACATCCGCTCCTTTCACAATATGTTGTATCATCCTGCGGTTATCCTGCTGGTCTAAAAAAAATCCGGTCTTTTGTCCGTTGGCAATATCTACGTGGAATTTTACTCCATTTTCGTTGATGACGATATTAGTATCAAATTCGGCAGACAGGAAACCTTTGTATTGTTCCATCCCTTCCAATTCTCTTACCGGCACATCATTCCTCTCGTAAATTCCTTTGGGAGAAAAAATTTGTTCTAATGCTTTTACAATGGAAGGCTTCCACATATCAATGCCCAGGGCAAGTGTTTGTATTACGAAGTAGTCATTAAATTTATCAATGATCAATTGAGGTATTTCATCCGCCTCCCCAAAAATCAGCCTGCAGTTTTCCTTGTATCCTAATTTCTGACGATACGCCCATGCCTTCAGAATACTATTATAAAAAAACTGATCATTGATTTCTTCATTTTTATCCCTGGTAAGCAACCTCACCATAATTTGCGATTGGGGATTCACATATCCTTTACCTATAAATTTTTTATCGTGGGTAAACAGATTTACAATTTCACCCGCTTTTGCTGCAGCATCCAGCGCCTTGCCCCTGTTTATTTCATTTGCAAAAACCCAGGGATGGCCGCTTTCAACCCTATTACTTATATTTTTATTAAGAAAAAGACTTTTCATGCGGCAAAGGTAACAAATGCAGAAAGCTGTCAGACAGTTTGAAAGTTTAAACCCTGATTATCTTTAAAAATTGTCAATTTGGCTGCAAAACAAGGCTTGGCAAAATGTTTGACAATCGTAC
>JANPIJ010000282.1:0-14676 GCA_031424955.1 Ferruginibacter sp.
ATCCGGTATAACGAAAAGAGCATTGAGTTATTTAATGAGATGTATAACCAACTGGAAAGAGGATATGCAAACGATACGCTGATGTATGCGAACATGTGCCTTTGGCACTTTCTAACCACCTTTCTTTACAATGAAAAATATGACACCTCCGGTAAATTAACGAACAAGGATGCTTCGGATATTGTAATTGATTACCTGGGCAAAAATATCGGCAAGGTGTTAACATTGGAAGATATTGCCGGGCAGGTCAATTTATCTCCTCCCCATTTTTCGTACCTGTTCAAAAAAAAAACAGGGTTTTCCCCCATCGAATATTTTAACCACCTGAAAGTTCAGAAGGCCTGCCAGTACCTGCTTTTCACTACACTCAGAATAAAGGAAATTGCGCAGGAACTGGGCATAGAAGATCAATACTATTTTTCAAGGATGTTTTCAAAAGTGATGGGAATGCCCCCGAATGAATATAGAGAGAAAAGAATTCATTGACAGTCGATTCTTGCTGTACTGTGCTCTGGATTTCATGTTTTGAATCCTGGTTAAATAAATGTAAAGGATTAATTAAACCGGTTATCATGTTCCTAAATGACAGAAGTGTAAAATGTTAATATCAAATAAAAAACTGTTTAAAAAATGAGGTACCAGGTTTATGTTATCGAACTATCAAAACGGGTTTTTACAGAAAATACACCCTTCCGGAATGCGAATCCCCAGTTTAATGGTGTACTTCAGTGTCTTTATGTGGGCATGACCAGTAAGGCTCCATCAGAACGATTCAGGCAACATAAAACCGGGTACGTAAACAAAAAAGGGCACAAGCTATCTGCGAATATTGTACAGAAATACGGAACATATTTACGTCCCAGTTTATACGACCATATAAATCTGAAACCGATGACCAGGCAGGAAGCTTTAATAATGGAAGAAAAACTTGCCCTGGATTTAAGAAGGCGGGGCTATGCTGTTTGGTTCAACTGATATTGGAAACTGCGCTCAACAATGCGAACTGAAATGACCCAACCAATTGAAACGTATCTTCCTGGTAAACTCACATACTGTTTTTACATCAATACTGATTATTGCCCGATCGGGTTCTTCCTTCATTGCTGCAAGATTATTTTTTTGCCGGCCAGGAGCAGGGCTCTTGTAAAGTCTTCATCCTATCAATAGATGCCTTTGTATTTTCCTATATCATCTTTTGATAACTCGGGGAAGAGATAAATGCCTTCGGCTCCGGCGCCTGCCAGTACCAGCCCCGGAAATAAATAATTATCAATAACCTTTGTAACCACTGTTATTAACGCCCCGGTGATGGGTAGATTGACGGGAACCACTGCAAGCTGATAAGAGTAATATAAATATTACGAGCACTGGCAGCACTTTGTTAAGATAGGTTTTCACAGGTTTATTTTTTTAGTTTCAAAGTGAGGGTTATAAGTTTTACGGGCTTGTATATAATAATGGAACGATTGCGGGGCACCTTTTATTGTGAATACCGGATACCAGCAAGTGGTACCTTTTCATGATAATGACAGAATCAAGATAAATGATCGTAAAAATTATCGGTATCCTGTTTCCCGGGGCTAATACGGCTGCCCGGAAGGAGCCTTTGCCGGTAAGGAAAAGTCCCACCCCGGTATTAACCTGCCGTTCATGTAATTTCACCTGTACAGCGCACAGGCAGTAATTATCTTTACTCTATGATTACATTCATTGCCTGGATCATCCTCTTTATTCTTTGCTGGCCGCTGGCTATTTTGGCATTGGTGCTGTATCCTGTTGTTTGGATACTTGCACTGCCATTCAGGATACTCGGTATTGCGGTGGATGGCATTTTCGGTTTACTAAAAGGCATCATCATGCTACCCGCCAGAATGCTGCAGCGGTAGCAGGTGGTGTGTCGAAATAATTGTTATATCAATACCTTAAGGTTGTTCCTTTAATGCATCTCTTCCGCTTCAAGTGTCCCCTGCCCATACTTCCCGGGCGGTTCTAGATAAAAATGTTCTTGCCGTTATAATGCAATCACATTTGCCGGCCTGCAACACATTTTGCAGACAAATCCGGCCTGTTTGCATATCATTTTCACAATAGTGGAATTAAATAGAGACCTTCATGTCCTTTAGATAGGTACGTTAATATATGAAAAAGTCTTTTATCGTTTTATTGCACCTGGGCTTTTGGGCTTGCTATTTTATCCTGGTTGTAATCATGTTAAGTGTTTACTATCGAAGTAGTATGTATGCAAGTGTGCCAAACTCCCGCATGTTGATTGCCTTTAAAAATATCCTCCTCTTTGCATTTGTTCCCTCTTTTCTTTCATTTTATTTATATTATTTTATATTGTTTCCGAAATACCTGCAGCAAAAAAAGTTTCTCCAGTCAATGATTGTTGGCTTGCTTATATCAGCCTGTGTAGCCATTACAGGCTATATCCTTCACAGGTACTTAATAGAGACGGGTCGTGTTATTGATATGGACGAGGGCGGCAAACACGGCAGATCTACCGCAGGTAGAACTATCATCATTATGACCTTTATTGGTGCGGTGTGTGGCATGGTGGCCCTGGTGATCAAAGGGTTCATCACCTGGTTCAACGAAATTAAATTGAAACAGGCTTTAAAAGAGAAAAACCACGAAATGGAACTGGCACTGATAAAATCGAAACTGGATCCGCATCTTTTATTTAATACCATCAATAATATCGATGCACTCATTATAAAAGACGCCGTGGAAGCATCCAACTATTTGAATAAGTTATCTGATATCATGCGGTTTATGTTGTATGAAACCATGGCTGATAAAATTCTGCTGTCGCAGGAAATTGAATATATAGAAAAATACATAGCCTTACAAAAAATAAGAACTGCCAACGAACATTATGTTCACTTTTCAGTAACCGGCATTATTGGTAATAAAATGATTGCCCCGATGATTTTCATTCCGTTTATTGAAAATGCCTTTAAGCATACCAACAATAAAAAAATTGAAAATGCAATTGCTGTCCATATCATTATCAGTAATAAGACCATACAACTTGTATGTGAAAATAAATTCGATTCGAAGCCAACGGTGCGGCAACCTAATAGTGGTTTGGGTAACGAGCTGATTCAAAAACGGCTTCAGCTTATTTACCCGGAAAAACACATATTGGAAGTAAATAAAACAAATGAACTGTACACAGTAAACTTAACGATTACCAATGGATAAATATACCTGCATCATTATTGAAGATGAACCCCTTGCACTGGAAAAAACAAAAGACTTTGTAAACAAGGTCCCCTTTCTAAATTTAAGCGCCACTTTCGACAATGCGCTGAACGGACTGACTTATCTGAACAACAATAAAGTTGATGTGCTTTTCCTTGACATCAATATGGATGAATTATCCGGTATAGAATTACTGGAAAGTTCTAAAATAAACAGCCAGGTTATTATTACAACGGCCTACCAGGAATATGCTTTAAAAGGTTACGAACTACAGATAACTGACTACCTGCTAAAACCATTTACATTCAATCGCTTTTTGCAGGCTGTGAATAAGGCGCAGGAAAATATGGCCCATCGTATTACGGATGTTCAGCCAGACTTCATCTTTGTGAAAACGGAAAACCGTTTGGAAAAAATTATGTTGAATGAGATTGTGTACATCGAAGGGATGAGAGATTACCTGAGAATTCATACTGTGACCAAAAAGATAATGACACTTCAAAATTTCAGCGAAATTGAAAAGTTGATTCCTTCAAATATAGTTTGCAGGGTACACAAGTCGTACATGGTGGCACTAAATAAAATTGATTCTATTGAGCGCAACAGAATAAAAATTGCGGATCAGTTGATCCCCATCTCAGAGACATATAAAGAAGTTTTCTTTCAACTGATCAACAGCAGGTAATAAACAGCCAGATGGTTTGCAGACTAAAATCATCAGGATGCGTACATATTGGGTTGCTTTGTGTATCCTGGTTGCAGCGCCTGCTGCATAATATACTTTGTTTAAATTACTTATAGTAAGAAATTCATCCAGGTAACAATTTTAAAAGAATTAGCCAAAAATTAAGGGGGCATTACCTGAGACAAATTTTAGCCCTACATTGAAGGTTAAAAAATTAAATAATAAAAATGAAACCATTAATTGTTTTGATGATCGTTTTCGGTTTGTCTGTCTTTGCACTAAAGTTGACAATTCACAAATACGACTTTCCATTATCCGCCCGAATTGCTATGTCAGCTATGCTACTCTTTACAGCTATGGGGCATTTTATGTTCACTAAAGGAATGGCGATGATGATGCCCGGTTTTATACCTTTCAAAACAGCAATGGTTTATCTGACAGGTATTATTGAAATTGTTGCTGCCATAGGATTACTTATTCCGGGACTTAGGGTATTGACTGCCTGGCTATTGATTCTATTCTTTGTGCTGCTGCTTCCTGCCAACATCAATGCAGCTATCAAACATATAGATATTGAAAAGGGAACCTTTAACGGCAGTGGTTTAAATTATTTGTGGTTCAGAATTCCTTTGCAAATACTGTTTATAATATGGACCTACATAAGTTCAATAAGATTCTAATCTCTGTTAAAAGTTGTACCAGCCGCTGACCGAATAGATCTTAGCAAACGAATATCACTTCAACTTCCCTTTTTCAACCGGCTTATGCCCCCATTGAATGAACTCAGCACTTCAAAAAGCTCCGACATTGTGGGGCATTACTAGAAAAAATTATAGCCACGCCCTTAACTAGTATTTTTGCAATATTATGCCTGCGGATAGTTACAAATCCTATAGGAAAATAACCACTACCCACCAGTAAAACAGCGGCTATCAGATAGTGCAATATAAATATTGCAGATCAATTAACTCCTTGGTCAGAAACCTGCTAAGAAGCTTTCCTTCAACTCATCAACAGCGGCCATAACCCATTATAATTTGGAAGATTAAAAACCCCCATTGGCAGATATACTCATTCGGTTTGCATAGCTGAATTGCAGGCCCACGACCGTTCATATACTTTTGCTTCAGTTAAATAATTAACACATTTAAAAAAAATTATCATGAAGCAAAAATTACAAACAGTACTCGTTATGGGCATGATTTTCCTGGCTGTAACCGCATTTGGTCAAACTACAAATTCCGGATCACAACAAAGCAAAGAAGGCAAAAAAACCGCAAAAACCTACTTTGACCTGATGGTGAATGTGGTGAGTACAAACCTCCATTACGGGGAAGCAAACAGCACTGTGACTGATTATAAAAAATCAACTAACGGCATACAGGCCGGGGTATCATTCCAGGCAGGTATTACACCCGCTTTTTCGTTGGTTTCCGAATTATATTATATGAGAAAGGGAGGCAAGTTAAAAGCAGGAAATCCTTTAACTACCACAGGGTCGAGCCTGCGTTTAAATACATTGGAACTACCTGTGCTGGCCCGATTACACCTTGGCAAATTTTATATGAATGCAGGACCTTCCATTGCATACAATCTTAGTGGCAAAAATACGATGGGTGATATATCAACTAAACTTTCCTTTAATAATTCAGGCGAAGGTGTTAAGCGATTCGATGCAGGTGTTCAAATGGGCGGAGGCTTTGAGTTTCCATTTAAACAAAAAAGGATTGCCCTGGATGTCAGGTACAATTATGGTTTAACCAATATTGCCTACGCCAAGGAAATTCATAACAGGGCAGTAATGATCAGTGCGCATTTTTCTAAAGCCTGGAAGACAAACCCACTGGGTAGAAATAGAAGTTTATAAGATTAAATCATCCTTCCTGTTGGCTATAGTACTACCAAAATATATTAGACAGGCATTTGAGATTTACTTATTAACAATACCATTTAAAAAAAGATTTATGACTGAATTTAAAGAACTCCGAAAAGAAAAAATCATTTACCGTATTGGTATCATCTTATTGTCAGTATGGTTTGGCGCCAGCGGATTTATGGAAATCACCAAAAACCCACTGGTATGGGACCATACAATACTAATGGGATACCCGCCTTATTTCATTACTGCTTTAGGTATAGCAAAGATTTCAGGGGTAATTGTTTTATTAATACCAAACAAACTGGGCTGGTTAAAAGAATGGGTATTTGCTGCATTTTTCTTCGATGTGATTTTCGCCTTCATATCCGGTTATTCCTTTGCCGGTATTATCGATATGGTAAAGCCAGGTGTTGCTTTTATTTTGATTCTCACTACCTACATCATGTTTCGAAAAATTAATCCTGTATTGAAGTTGTCTTTTAATTAGCAAGCATTCAATGCCAAACGAAGGGAGTCATTACTGATGATATCCAGCCAAATAAAAATAACATGAAACTAAAACTTACGCACCTGGTTGCCCTTCTTTTTTGGGGAATCGCAGTATTAGCACAGTCCCGTTCGGGTATTAAAGGAAATCTAAAAGAAGATTTTTCCCGAAAAAATATTGACGGGGCTACTATAACACTTGTTAAGTTAAATGATTCTTCTTTGGTAAAAGCTACCGCTACTGACAGGGAAGGGAATTTTTCTTTTGAAAATGTGAACAAAGGGACCTACAGAATAATATCTGCTTCTGTTGGGTATAAGAAAACCGATAGTACGATAACTGTTGAAGAATTTAATGTAGATCTCGGCACTTTATTTTTAGCCACCGAAGTTAAATCTTTAAATGAAGTGTTGGTTGTAAGCAGGAAACAATTCATCGAAAGAAAGATCGATAAGACTGTTATCAATGTGGATGCTTCCATTTTAAACACCGGCGGCACTGCAATGGAAATCCTGGAAGGAAGTCCGGGTGTTGCAGTGGATAAGGAGGGCAATATAAGTCTTAAAGGGAAAAGTGGAGTAAATATCATGATAGATGGTAAACCAGCCTATCTGTCGGGACAGCAACTAACTGATCTGCTTAAAAGGATGCCGGCCTCCGGACTCGACCAGGTAGAGATCATTACCAATCCATCGGCAAAATATGACGCTGCAGGAAATTCGGGCATCATAAACATTAAAACAAAAAAGAACAAAGCAAAAGGTTTCAACGCTAATGTGAATAATAGTTATGGACAAAACATTTCATCAAATACTAACAACAGCATAAATATGAATTACCGCAACGGGAATTTGAATTTATTTGGCAACTATTCATTTTCTCGCCGGACAGAGTATCGTGACCTTTCAATTCTCAGAAAATTCAGCAATACAACTACTCATGAAATTGAAACAATCTTCGATCAGCAATCTTTTTTGAAAAAAAAATCCATCAACCAAAATGCCAAACTGGGTATTGATTTCTATGCAGGTAATAATACTACGCTGGGTATTGTTTTCAATGGCAATTTTGCTGATAATAAAAGCACCGATGATAATACATCCTTAATACAGAACCCATTCGGTCAGACGGATTCTTCTTTAAATGCCATTAGCATGATCAGGGGGCATGCTAAAAACAGCAGTATCAATTTAAATTTCAGGCATCGTTTTGACAGTACAGGGAAAGAATTAACTGCTGATATTGATTACATTGATTTCAAACAGGCAGATGTGCAATTGTTTGATAATAATTATTTCAATGCTGATATGAGTATAAGAAAACCCGCCAATAAATTACGGGGAAGTCTTCCTGCTGCTGTCAGCGTCTATTCTGCGAAAGTAGATTATTCTTATCCGCTTAATAAGGGTGCTAAGTTTGAAACTGGTATCAAATCCAGCTACGTGTCAACGGATAACAATGCTGTGTATGATAACCTGAAAAGTAGTTTATGGGAACCTGATTACGGAAAGACAAATCACTTTCGCTATAAAGAGCATATCAATGCGGCGTATGTTAATTACAGTATGCATATTAAGAAATGGGGGTTACAGGCAGGGCTCCGTGCAGAGAATACTTTTGCTACCGGTCATCAGTTAGGCAACCACGCTAATCATGATTCATCTTTCAGGAGGAGTTATACCGGGTTCTTCCCTACCCTTTTTGTAAGCTACCATGAAAATACAAACAATACTTTCTCAGCCAGTATTGGAAGAAGAATTGGACGCCCCGATTACCAGGCATTAAACCCCTTCTATTATTTCCTCGATGATTATACCTATCGTTTTGGTAACACACAATTAAAACCACAGTACACAAACTCGATCGAAGTTTCGCATGGATACAAGGGATTTTTAACTACCACATTGAACTATAGCAAAACCAATGATATATTTTCGGAAGTTTTCAAACAGAATGTAAGGGAGAGGAAATTCATTATAACGCATGAAAACATTGCCTCAAGAGAAGAAATTGGAATTGCTGTTAGTGCAACGATCCCTGTTACTACAACCTGGAACAGTAATATTTATTCAAATTTTGCGAATAACAAATTCAATGGCACTGTAAATGGAAGTTCACTTAATGTAAGCAGAAATATTTTTACGGCAAATGTAAGCAACCAGTTTAAATTTAAAAATGGCTGGGCTGCCGAATTGAATGGTTGGTACCGATCCAGGGGAATTGATGGACAAGTCATCAGTGATCCAATATGGGCAGTAAGCACGGGTGTACAAAAAGAGATAATGAAAAAGAGAGGAGCTTTAAAACTGGGCATCCAGGATATTTTTAATTCACAAAAGTTTTCAGGATTGGTTAGATATGATGATATTGATGCAACAATTGTAAACAATAATTTCCAAAGAACCACCACACTTACATTCACTTACCGGTTTGGTAAGCCATTAAAAACCCAAAAAGAAAGAAATGATGGTGGTGCTGCTGATGAGCAAAACCGGATCAAAAAAGGGTAACTACAGGTTTTATAGCCGGGTATTCCTTTGCCGGGATATCGTGATCGCTTTTATTTTAATTCTAATCACTTATATCATGTTTCGAAAAAACAATCCCGTATTGAGGGTGTCATTTACTTAGCATGCATTCAATATCAAAATGCTGCTCGATAAAACATTGCAGTTAATGGAAAGATTTGAAAACAAAAAAATCCTTAAAAATTAAAAAATGAATACAAACATGAATACCGCAATCCTAACAGGTATGTCAGCGGCCCCTGCGCCAATGAGTTCACTGCGGAAGACATCGTTGGTAGCAGGCTTGCTCTACCTGCTCACTTTTGTTTCGATCCCTACCCTGGCGCTCTACCGTTCGATACACGAACCGAACTATATCACCGGCGTCGGCACGGATACCGCAGTTACCATTGGCGGCCTGCTTGAGATCATCGTGGCCCTTGCCGGCATCGGCACTGCAATCGCACTTTACCCTGTGCTGAGGAAGCAGAATGAAGCTCTTTCGCTGGGGCTCGTCGCTTCCCGAATCCTGGAAGCCGGCACCATGTTCGCCGGCGTCGCCTTCCTTCTGTCGGTAGTCACCTTGCGGCAATCAGGAGCCGGTGCAGATGCGTTGGTCACCAGCCATGCACTGGTCGTCTTGTATGACCGCATCTTCCTCCTCGGACAAAGCTTCATTCCGGCATTGAACGACTTGTTGTTGGGCATCCTGCTTTACCAGTCACGCCTGGTGCCCCGGGCCCTTTCCCTGGTTGGAATTATCGGAGCTATACCGCTCGTTGCCGGCTTCATCGCCGTGCTGATTGGTGTCATTGAACGAAATTCACCTTTAGCAGGGCTGTCCGCTTTGCTGGTAGCAGTATTTGAATTTTCGTTGGGAATATACCTTGTCGTCAAAGGCTTCAGGCCCTCCACCCTCACAGCCCGCATATGACGCAATTCGATTCGCTATACCCGATCCTTGCATGGTGGGCTCTATTTGAAATTGCGACACATAGGTTTTAAAATTACACAGACGCATCAAAATTTAAGACCATTTAATGTGCCACCCTGGCAAACCAACACTTCAAATCAGGCACATCGTCAACTACGAAAATCCACAACATAGAAACATACTTGCCCCGGATCCTAACCTGCCCCTCCACACGGCAACCATCATGCTGTGCTACACTGACCATTTAATTTGGTACATTTAAACGTAGAAGACAATTTATTACAGCTTGTAAATAATAAAAGCAATAATGCAATTTAATTATAGTCAGCATGAAACTAGCAATACAAAACCTGTCCAAAAAATACAATAAAGAAAAATTTGGTCTTATTGATTTTTCATTAACCATCGAAAATGGTATTCTTGGCCTGCTTGGTCCAAATGGCGCCGGCAAATCTACACTGATGAAAATCATAGCTACCATTTCGAAGCCAACCAGTGGAAGCATTATTTTAGATGGAGTTGATATTACAAGGGAGCCCAATGCCATCAGGAAAATTTTAGGATATCTGCCACAGGACTTTGGCGTATATCCCAATTTAAATGCCTATGAATTTTTAGAATACATCGCTGCGATGAAAGGAGTTGGAGGAAGTAACCTTCGTTCCCGTATTGAACAATTATTAGAAGGAGTAAATTTAATAGAAGCTGCTAAAAAGCCCATCGGCACTTACTCAGGAGGCATGAAGCAGCGTATAGGAATTGCACAGGTATTACTCAACAATCCTAAAATTTTAATTTTCGACGAGCCCACCGTCGGACTCGATCCTGAAGAAAGGGTGCGGTTTAGAAATTTAATTTCAGACCTGGCGAATGATTGTATTGTTATTTTATCCTCACATATTGTATCGGATATTGAAACCATTGCCGATGAAGTGGCCATTATGAAAAAGGGCCGGTTAATTGCAAAAGAATTGCAGGCCGATGTTATTGATACAGTAAGGGAAAAAGTTTTTGAGTCAATGATTGATATTGCTGAGCTGGCGTCTTTTAAAGAAAACTACCTGGTTGTTAATACCATCCGTAAAAAAGACAAAGTATTGGCCAGGTATATTGCCGATTCGCCGCTCAATGCCGCTGTTCCTTGTACTCCTTCATTGGAAGACGCTTACTTATGCCTAACCAAATGATATAAATATTATGACATCATTAAAAAGTATCATCAGGGCCGACTATTTACAACGAACCCGCAGTTATGCCTTTTTGGTAACCTTACTGGCAAGTGTTTGCATGGCATATACATTTGTACCGGCAGCAGGAGCCAGCTATTCAACTTTAAGAATTGGGAAATATGTTGGTGAAAATAATGCGGCATGGATAGGACATAACACAGCCATTATGGCCAGTATATTTTTATGGCTCATTGGCTTTTACCTGGTTAATGATGGCATTAAAAAGGATAAAGAAACCGGCGTTGGGCAAATCATTGCTACTACTTCAATCAGTAATTTCAAATACCTTTTAGCCAAAGCATTGAGTAATTTCTTTGTGTTACTCACCATCGCAATTATTATAATGCTATTGGCTTTTAGCCTGGTGATGATAAGAGGCCGCAATTATCCATTTAACTTTTCGCAATTTTTATTGCCCTATGTTTTTGCTACTGTACCAACCGTATTCATCGTATCTGTTGTTGCTGTTTTTGCAGAAGTCGTCCTGGGCAAGTACGTCATGGTGCAAAACATCGCTTTCTTTTTTCTGTTTCCTGTTTTACTTGGAGCCCAAAACCTGGATAAAAATTCTTATGTTTTTTCTCCCGATGTATTAGGGACTAAATATCTTTCAGACGAATTGGTTACTGTTGTAAATACACAGTTCAACGAAAGTATCAAAGGGGTATCATCGGGTTTTTTATTCAGTGATAAAAATGACAATAAATATTTTCTATTTGAAGGAACACATTGGTCGGTTGTGTATGTTTTAAGCCGGGTTTTTTGGATTGGAATTGCTTTTCTTTTACTATTTATTTCCTCCAGGTTATTTAACAGGTTTGACTTAAAAGAAATCGTTGCCGTCAAAAAGAAAAAAATGAATGCGGTTGAGATTGAAACCAAACATCCTTTGAAGGAAATACAACTTTCCCAATTACCCGTTGCTTCACCCGCTTTCGGAATATGGCCCTTTGTAAAAACAGAATTACTGATGCTGCTCAGAATTGGGCCTAAATGGTTTTGGTTGATAAATATGGGGGGCTTTATTGCACTGTTCTTTATTCCATTAGCGGTTGCACACCAGATTGCGCTACCGGTACTATGGTTTTTACAAACCAACAGGTGGGCTGATATTGCAACAAAAGAAAAATACAACCGAACCCATTATTTTACATACGCAGCATATAAACCCCTGCAACGTTTATTAACGTCTCAAATCATTGCAGGTGTATTGTTAGCCATAACATTGGCCATCCCGCTTATTTTGCGATACACAATAAATGGAAGCTATTTAACAGTTTTCAAAATAATATTGGGGGCAATATTTGTAGTCGCCTTTTCTGTTTGCAGTGGAGTCATTTCCGGAGGAAAACGTTTTTTTGAAATTACCTTTTTCGTATTGACTTATTGCAATATTAATGCAATACCCGGGTTGGATTATTTTGGCGGATTTGATCACGGTAATTTTTATACTGTCCTTATTGTTGCCTTCAACTGTATTTTAATTTTTTGTGCATTTCTGTTTAGAGGCTATGAAATCCGGAATCAATAATAATAATACCAGATAGTCATCCGTTGAAAAGTCATTTTATTCGTTCGTTCAAAAAAACAAATCGAATGCAACGGTATTAAAACCTTTTGTTCGTCCTGCATTGTCAGATAATGTTCTTTCCATAAACAAATAAATCTGACTAAATCTATGAGCGCAATTTGTTTGTGTCAATTCCTGGCCGCTACCCTTGCAGGTTGTAAAAATCGTCCCGAGGTGACCAATAAGCTTACATCACTGTTTCTTTTTTAAAAAGTCTTGCAGAAATAAGAAAAAAACCAGGTTACAGCAACCCGGCATTTTTTTTATAATCTCATGAGTCGGAGCTAACTCTTTTCCCGGCACCACAGCCACTCTTATAATATTATCTGCAACTACTTCAAGCTTAACCGCATTCGGGGTACCTGTATCCAATTCACGCTTAACTTAACATTAGTTTGTAATGATATCAACTTCAGCATATCCTATATTATTGTTATCCTCTGTATTTTTTAAAGCCCTTAATTTAATATAGCGGGCTTTTACAGATGCAAATTTTTTAACCTGCCAAAGAGGATTGTTTTTTATGTTTGAAAATTCACCGGCATCTGCCGGTTTCCATTCTTTATTGTCGTTGGAAACATAAAACTGGTAACTGGTGATGATGCCCGGCCCCCATGCGGTTTGGTCAGGATAGTATCTAAAACCACTCAGATTTTCTTCTTTGCCTAAATCAATTACCAGGTCTGCCGGCAATTTTGTTCCTTTTGGCTGGTGCCATACCGAGTGCGGATCGCCATCCACAACGGCATAAACTTTTTCATCTTCTGTTCCGATAATTTTCCAATTTGTTCTGGGGATATCAAATTTCTCGTAAGATGCCGGGCTGCTTTTGCGGGTAGCAGGATCGAAAGCAATTGCCTTTACTGCCAGCTTCCCTTTTGTTTGAAATGGCTTTGTATATTTTTCCGATTTAGTAGTTGGAACAGTTCCATCCAATGTATAGTAAACAACCGACTCTCCATCAACGGGAATTATTTTTATTTCGCCTGGTTGATTCCTGGTAATGGAAGGAGGAGCCAGCAGTTGAGGCGCATTATAAATTCCGATATTGGAAATTACAGGACAAGCTTTTGAACCGCTAATGTTGAAACGAACCTGTGTTGTCTTCACAGTTGAAAAACGAAGGATGCGTTTAAAACCGATCGTTGTTGCTTTCGCCAATTCTTTCCAGTTTCCATCAACAAGCGCTTCAACAGTGAAGGCTTTTACTCTTTGTCCCAAACGAATATTTTCCTGTGCTAAAAAACGATTGATTGTAGTTGGTTTGCCAAAATCAATGGTCAGCGAAGCTTTTGTTACATCATCATCAGTTGTCCAATAAGTTTCGTTATTACTATCTATGGCATTAGCTGCATCAAATTGTTTTGAATTGCCACGAACATTTGAGGCGGTTGCTGTTGATTTTGCAGCAAGATTTACAGCAAATGCTTCTTTCACTGCCTTCGCCAATCCAAGCGCCGCTTTTTCATCGTTGGGATGAATTAACCCATTTGGCATGATGGGAAAATTGAGAAGCAATGAGCCATTGCGCCCAATAGAATTGTAGTAAGTATCCATTAACTGAGGCACTGTTTTTACTTTAGCATCTTCATTCGGATGATAAAACCATTCCGGCCTGATGGAAGTGTTTACTTCTGCTGCCACCCATGAGTCTCCATTTTCCACACCATGGTGCAACATATCAAAGGGTACATCTCCTTTTGCATTCAGCAAACTCCAGTTTGTTTCGCCCACATAACCTGCTTCGGTTCCAACCCAACGAAGGTCAGCCCTGTCACCACCATCATTCCAGATAACAATATTTGGTTGAAGCTTTCTAATCAGTTTGTAGGTATTGCTCCAGTCGTAATAAGTTTTGGCATCTATCTTACGGGTTTCATTGGCGCCTCCATAATATCCTGAACCACCATTGGCGCCATCAAACCATACTTCGAAAATGGGTCCGTAGTTGGTGAGCAATTCGGTGAGTTGATTTCTGAAATAAGTAATGTATTCAGGCTTACCATAGTCCGGGTGGTTTCTGTCCCAGGGTGAGAGATAGATGCCCAGCTTCAAACCATACTCTTTACAGGCATCCGCCATCTCACGAACCACATCGCCTTTTCCATTCTTCCAGGGCGCATTTTTTACGGAGTACTCCGTGAACTTTGAAGGCCAGATGCAAAAACCGCAGTGATG
>JANPIJ010000283.1:0-20298 GCA_031424955.1 Ferruginibacter sp.
CCAGCATTGATAGCATTAGACAAAATATTAAAAGCGACAACTGAAATAATAAGACCCAATAGAAAATTTCCAAGAAAAAAACTTAAAAAGAAACCACCATCTATGAATTACAAACAATTGTAGCTAATTCAACGACATTGATTCACCATTGACGATTCACCAGCCACCACTCATCTTATCTACAACAATGACTTCACTTTTTCAATCACCGCTTTTAGATTGCTGATATCCTGTCCGCCTGCTGTCGCCATATTGGCCTGGCCTCCACCCCCGCCTTTTATCATGCTGGCAATATGCTCCTTAATAATTTTTGCGGCGTCTAAATTTTTTGCCGCTACCACCGTATCTGAAATGCTCAATGCAACAAATGCCTTGCCATCAATATTGGTACACAATACCACTACATGATCGTGCAGGTGATTTTTAAGATCCACGCATAATTTCTTTAAAGCATCTGCATTGCCCACTTCAATGATCTCCCCAACAAATGTTACGTTGTTGATGATTTCATCCTTTTGCAACAGATCATTCCGGATGCCCACCATCTGCCTTGCTTCCAACCCTTCAATTCTTTTTGATAATGCACTGTTTTCTGCTGATAAATTTTCAATTGACTTTTGAATATCTTTTGGATTTTTTAACAGGCTGCGGATGGCTGCAATTTCAGCAAATGCTTTATTGATATACTGTTCCGCCGCATACCCGCAAACCGCTTCAATTCTACGAACACCTGCCGCTACAGCCGCTTCGTGCTTTATCTTAAATATTCCCAGCTCACCGGTGCTGCCTGCATGGGTGCCGCCACATAGTTCAATGGAATAGCCAGGGTCCATGATAACTACTCTTACCACATCGCCATATTTTTCACCAAACAAAGCCATTGCGCCTAAAGCGATTGCTTCATCCTTATGCATTGATTTTATTACTACGGGAATATTGGCTCTTATTTTTTCATTTACCAGTTTTTCCACGGCCACAATTTCTTCATCGGTTACCTTGGCAAAATGAGAAAAATCGAAACGAAGGTGCTCTTCATTTACCAGGCTGCCCTTTTGCGCCACATGTTTACCCAATACATCGCGTAAAGCCGCATGCATTAAATGGGTAACGCTGTGATTAACAGTAATTGCCTTCCTTCTTTCTCCGTTTACTTTAGCCAACAGCAATCCGTTTATTTCGCCGGGCAGTTTATCGGTAAAATGAATAATGAGGTCGTTTTCTTTTTTTGTATTCGTTACCTCAATGGTCTCTTCACCAAATTGCAGCGTGCCGGTGTCGCCAACTTGTCCGCCGCTCTCTGCATAAAAAGGAGTGGTATCTAAAATCAGTTGATAAAAAGCTTTTGTTTTAGACGAAACCTTTCGGTACTTGATTACCTGGCTTTGCGCTTCCAGCGAATCATAACCAACAAACTGATTAGTTACATTATCGATTAACGTTACCCAATCTTCGGTATCCAACACGGCAGCCGAACGGCTTCTGTCTTTTTGATGCTGCATTTCGTTGTGAAATCCTGCTTCATCAACGGTCAAATTATTTTCTGCTGCAATCAACGTCGTTAAATCTATTGGAAAACCAAAGGTGTCGTATAACTCAAAGGCAGTTTTCCCATCAATCATTTTGGTTGATTGAGATTGCTGAATGGTGTCGTCAATTCTTTTCAATCCCTTATCAAGTGTCTTCAGGAAACCATCCTCTTCTTCTTTTATTACTTTACTGATAAAATCCAGTTGAAGGCTTAGTTCAGGAAAAACAGTTTCAAATTGCTTTGCCAGAATTGGTAACAACTGGAATAACAAGGGTTGTTTATAATCCAGGTAAGAATAATAATAGCGGACTGCCCTGCGTAAAATTCTTCTGATAACGTAGCCGGCACCTGTATTGGATGGCAACTGTCCATCAGCAATACAAAAGCTGATTGCCCTGATATGATCGGATATTACTCTAAACGCTACACTTTCTTTGTCATCACCTGCCTTGTATTCCTTTTTCACAATTTTACCAATGGCTTCAATGGTACCGCTGAATACATCGGTATCGTAGTTGCTTTGTTTATTTTGCAATACCCTCACCAATCTTTCAAACCCCATCCCGGTATCTACATGGGTAGCCGGCAATGGTTCAAGGCTGCCGTCTTTTTTTCGGTTGTATTGAATGAATACATTGTTCCAGATTTCAATTACCTGCGGGTGATCTTTGTTGATCAAATCACGGCCGGGTATGTTGTTTCTTTCTTCGCCGCTCCGGCAGTCAACATGTATTTCGCTGCAAGGGCCACATGGGCCGGTATCGCCCATTTCCCAAAAATTGTCCTTTTTATTGCCAAAAACAATCTTATCGTCCGGCACCAGTTTTCTCCATTCTGCCAATGCAATTTTTGAGGCAGGTATGTTTTCTTTCTCATCTCCTTCAAAAACGGTTACATACAAACGGTCTTTGGGTATTTTATAAACATCGGTTAGCAGTTCCCAACTCCAGGCAATAGCTTCGGCTTTAAAATAATCACCAAAGCTCCAGTTGCCCAGCATTTCAAACATGGTATGATGATAAGTATCTACGCCTACTTCTTCGAGGTCGTTGTGTTTACCACTTACCCGCAGGCATTTTTGTGTATCTGCAACCCGCTTGTAAGGAGCAACTTTATTTCCCAGGAAATAATCTTTAAACTGGTTCATGCCGGCGTTGGTAAATAAAAGGGTAGGGTCATCTTTTAAAACAATCGGTGCGGATGGAACAATGGTATGCCCCTTTGATTTAAAAAAATCAAGGAATTGACGCCGTATTTCAAGGGATGATAATTGATTTTCCATGGCGGTAGTGGATTTTTGTTCGGGAATCTGGGTCATAAACCTTTCTGTTTTGGGATGATTTTTGCAATATATCCGGCTATCTTTGCACGTCTTAATATTACGTGGCGCAAAGGTAATTAATTCAGTATTGACTTGTAGAAATGGAGAGATGCAAAACGTATATTGAAAGTTTTATCATCGTTGAAACAGTTTGTATTTCTTAAGTCATAAATATAGCCTGGTATAAATGGCGATTATTCCCATTAGGATTTGAGGGAAATAACACTATTTTTATCTGATGAAGGTAAATTCAATAAAAGGAAACTTTACAAAGCCCCGATGGGGTTTGTGTCTATGAAAAAAATCAAATACTACTATAATACCAATACGCTTCGCTATGAAAAATTAGTGACGCCATTGCGGGTGAAGTTGTTGCGGGTATTTGGTTTTTTTTCTGCGTTGCTCGTAAGTTCTGCGCTGGTTATTTGGGTATATACAAAATTTATTCCCCGCCCGGCTGATAAAGAATCGAAGATCCGGCTTGAACTGATGAAGGATAATTATAGTGTGTTGAATGAAAAAGTAAAAACATTGCAACAGCAAATGGCGGATCTTGAAAAGCGGGATAATGAAGTTTACCGGTCTATTTTTGAAGCAAACCCTTTGCCTGACAGTGCCAGGGCGCAACTGACAGAGAAAAAGAAGGAAGTAGATAAAGTGAATGTGATGAAGGATGACCTGTTGGGTAAAGAAATTGCCAGCTCGCTAAATAATATCAGTGCAAGAATTGCATACCAGGTAAATAGTTATAAGGAAATTGAAAAGCTAATCAATAACCAGGAAAATAAACTGGCAAGTATACCAGCTATACAGCCCGTAAGTAATAAAGATCTTACCAGGATAGCAAGTGGTTTTGGATACAGGATTCACCCGATATATGGTATCCCCAAAATGCATAGCGGGCTGGATTTTACCGCTACCCAGGGCACGCCTATTTATGCCACCGGGGATGGTCGGGTAACAACGTCAGGAATGAGCACCGGTACCGGTAACCACGTAATTATCAATCACGGATACGGGTACGAAACGGTGTATATGCACATGGTAAGGATAAAGGCAAGGGAAGGGCAATTGGTAAAAAGAGGACAGATAATTGGTTGGGTAGGCAGTACTGGCGCCAGTACCGGGCCGCACTGTCATTACGAGGTTCATATCAACCGGCGCCCGGTTGACCCGGTTTACTTTTTCTTTAACGACCTGAATGCGGAGCAGTACGACCGTCTGCTTAAACTGGCATCCACCGGAAGTGCGAAAAGCTTTGATTAATTAATTGAACAATGCCACAAAGACAAATAGCATTCGATTTTGGGGATCTTCCCCAGAAGCCTTTACCGGAAAACATAATGGTTCCGGAAGAGGAAGATATGCCTGTAAAGCCAGTGGAAGAGGTAAAGCCGGCAGAACAAATTATTGTAAAGGAAAAATCAACAAGGGGAAGAAAGAGTTTAAAGGAGATGAGCGAAGGCGTAGATTTGATAGAAGTACCGGAAGACGCTGTATTATACCAGAAAATGTATTACACCATTGGGAAAGTGGCCGAGATGTTTAAGGTAAATCAATCATTGATCAGGTTATGGGAGAATGAATTTGATGTATTAAAACCAAAAAAGAATGGTAAGGGGGATCGGTTATTCAGGCCGGAAGACATTAAGAACATACACCTGATTTACCATTTGATGAGGGAAAGAAAATACACCATGGAGGGGGCCAAAGATTTTATAAAAAATAATAAACGGGCCAACGAAAAATTCGCCATCATTGAATCACTTAAAAAGCTAAAGGGATTTTTGACAGAGCTGAAGGCAAACCTGTAAGATTTCTGATGTCTGATTTTTTGATGTCTGATTTATGGATTGCGCAATCGGTTGAAAAAATTCGGCTCAGACGGTGTTATAGAAAACTTACCTGGTTTTCGAATAACTGATTTGAGGAAAGACATAATCAAAATAAACAAAACATAAATAGATGAAATACCTTATTACCCTATTATTACTATCTGCTTCTTATCATTTAACTGCCCAAACTGAATATGAAGTTACCAGGGAAGCCGGCAATCCGGGGGTAAAAATATTAAGAGGCACCATTAATAAGGGCCTCCTTCAAGGTGATTCTACTTTTAAATGGTATACACCTAACCAGCAATCCTATCATCCCGACACTTCACTTATTCAATCTTTGGCCAAAGTTAAGGATGCAAAAATGCAACTGATCATATTTGGTGGCACCTGGTGTGAGGATACTCAATTTATTCTGCCCAAATTTTTTAAACTCCAGGAAATGAGCGGCCTGCCGGATGAAAGAGTTACTTTGTTTGGTGTTAACCGCAATAAAGTCGCCCTGGGCCATATTGCGGAAGCCCTGGGAATTATTAATGTTCCAACCATTATCGTTTTAAAGGATGGAAAAGAACTGGGCCGGGTGGTGGAATATGGTAAAACGGGTAAATGGGATAAAGAACTGGCTGATATTATAAACAGCAATTAGTGCTGCTGAATTTTATAAGACAATAAATGTTTTGTTTATCCGATACCAAAAGGACTTTATTAACTCTTCGTTTGCGGTGCAATTAAATAATCAAATAAACTGGCTTCCGGTGGAATTTGCAGTTTTTTCCGGAGGCGATAACGGCTTATTTCTACTCCCCTTACTGAGATATTCATTAATTGGGCTATTTCTTTGGTGGATAAATTCATCCGTAAATAAGCACACAATTTGAGTTCATTCGGTGTAATGGCCGGATGCTTTTCTTTGAGTTCATTTAAGAAATCACTATGCACTTTATCAAAGTGTTTTGCAAAGTTCTCCCATTCCTTGTCCAGGTTATCATCTTCCGTTAGTGTTTTAATCATTTTCTTTAACCCGGCAACAGCTTCCGGGTTTTCAAGCCCTTTCATCACGTGTATCAGTTCACTTTTAATTTTTGTAAACAGCTCTCCCTTCTTTACCAAATGCATTGCAGAGGAAGCTAATTCGGCATTTTTAAAATCAATTTCACCTTCCAGCTTTTCATTACGTAGCGTTACCAGTTCACTTTCTGTTTTGCTGATCTCCAGCTCATGAATGTAGGAAAGTCTTCGTTGCTCCTCTTCATGTTTCTCCTCTTGCATTTTAAATTTTTTCGCCTGCCATTTGTATAAAAAATATAATCCCGTAATAAGTAAAACGGTGTAAAAGGTTTTTGCCCATATGGATTGGTACCAGGGAGGAAGGTTTTTAAAAGAAAAGCCGGTGGTTGCCGATTCTTTGCCAAGGTTGTTTCTCACTTTTACTTCAAACGTATAATTTCCGGCAGTTAAATTGGTGTACTCCTTTTCTGTTCGCTTTGTCCATTCACTCCAGTTCTCATCATATCCTTTTAACCGGTAACTATATTCAAGGTTTGCCTGGTAGCTGAAAAGTGAAGAAGAGAAATCAAAATGAATCGTCTTCCATCCATATTTCAAATGCGGAATATCTTTTTTATCCTGCACCTGTTTTTCGTTCACATCTGCGAAATATCCGCCAAATAAAAGGCTGTCTGTTTGGTAGGTAACTCTCACCCCGCGGATCTGTAATGTGAGCCCGGGCACTGTTTTTTTGTACTTTTCAAAATCAATATGAAAAAAACCTTTCTCCCCACCTATAAAAACATTGTTTTCATTAACGGGATAAATGAATTCATAACCACTCAGCATTTGATTATTTAATTCCGGCAGATAAATAATTACCGGCTCTTTACCTGAAATATCAACCACGCCCAGTTTTTTTTCATGTATGAACCAGATATTGCCGGAAATATCCTCCTTCAGGTAGCGGATATTCTGTTCGCCAAATATTTTACTGAAAAATGCAGTATGTTCAAAAATATCTTTCTGTTGATTGTACACTAACACCCCTTTCTCTGTGGCGGCAACTATTTCATTCTTTATTTTATAAACATGATTGTTTAATAAGGAAGGGAGGCCCTTTTTATCAGAATAGGTATCAATGGTATAAGTACCCATATTATTTTTCCTGATTTTAAACATTCCATGGTAGGGATGAGAAACCCAGATATTATCATCCTTGTCAATTACGATGAACCTTGAAGATTCTCTGAAACCCGGAACTTCCATGGATTGTTTAAACCCGCCATTTACATAATCAAAAAACACCAGTCCTTTATAGTTGCCTGCCGCTATTTGTGCGGTCGGAAAAGTGGCTGACAATGGTACGAAGTTCCAAAAGCCCGGGTCTGAAGAGATAGGCTGCGCTATATTGTTTTTTATCACAAATGCTCCTTCATGTTTTCCCAGTATTAACTGGTTGTTGATTTCGGCTAAACCATAGGTTTGCCCTTTCGTGTTTTGTACCGGTGAAAAGTTTCCTTTGATGAAGCTCAAATCCTTCATAGGCTGCAATAAAACACTGTACAAGCCATCGGTGGTGCCCACAAACAAGTGATTGTTGTAGATGGTGGCGGTATACCCGGAGCCATCCTGTAAGGTAGGATTGATTTGTTTGATGGCGCTGTTGTATGCTATTAAATCAATCCCATTATCCAATCCGAGCCACAAATTGCTTTGATGATCGAGGAAAATACTCAATACATTATTATTTTGGATGCCTTCTATTTTGGAAAATCGTTGAATGATATTTCCTTCCAGATCAATAATGTACACGCCACTGTTATTGGTAGCTAAGGCAATCCAATCTCTGTTGATTGCGGTAGCTGCATATATTCTTTCATTTTCAAATAGCTCGTTGTTGGCTGATCGCAGTTTCGAAATACCTGTTTTAGATAGTACAAAAAGCCCATGTTTTAATGTGGTGATTAAAGCACTGTCTTTATATATGGAAAATATGGCGGTAACAGGGTCATTGGCCGGCAATTCATTCTTACCCGCCAACACACTCCAGGCATCATTTTCAAAACTCATTAATCCTAATTTGTAATCATGTGCATACAGGTGCCCATTACACTTTTCCAGGTAAGCCCAGTCGGAGGGTGCATTATATACGGCAACCGCCTCGTTGTTAAATTTGAATATTTTGTTATTTGAACGAAAGAAAACATTTTTATTGAAGAAGACAATATCCCAAACATCACTAAATGATTTATCCTTTTGGGGAATAAAACCGGTTAATGAATGGTATTGCAGTTTGCCATTTTTCCCCGGAATGAAATACCCCAACTCATCCTGCCCGCCTACATAAATTTTATTATCCGTTCCAATTTCCACAGATCTTACAATCGTTTTATTGGGCAGTGCGTAAAGATTCCAGTTTTTGCCGTCAAAAGAAAGCAATCCTTCATTATTTGCTATATAGATAATCCCATTTTTGTCCTGCTTGATATCCCAGTTTTGTAAACCTGCACTGTACGATTGCTTGGAGTAATTAATTACGTCGGGGAGCCCGATGGTGTTTTGGCAAAAAACATTACAAGGAAAAAAAATGAACAGTAACAGCTTTTTCATTTATATGGACAGCAATTAGATAATGAAGGTATAAAAAAATTGACTGATGTAGTATTGAAGTAGTATAAACAGCTTCAAAAGCAATGATTTATGTTTTCTGATGTAGTATTAGAGTGGTTCGTTTTTTTTTACCTGAGTTGTATTAAGGTATTTTTACTTCATCGATATTGCGCTTCCCGAACTAAAACATTGCTATATGAATGAAATAATCTTCTCACTGGTATCCAGGTATCTTCCAAACAAAAAGATTTTTTACAGGCGGTTACGAATGACTCCGGTTCCCCGGAAAATTATTTGGAAGGCGAAACCATGGTCGTATAGTAACAATGTATACAATTTGCATCTGAATTAGTCTTTAAGGTACCATTAACGGGCGCCTGCAACCAGGAATAACATCTTTTATAAAATATTTGTTTGACCTGGTTTACTTCTTACCCAATGATTTTGAAGTCAACCATCACATCGCTTCTTAGATAAAGCGGTTGAGGCATTCCCCGCGGGAAGTGTTCACCGCTACTTTTATTCAATCCTTTTCTAACCTGGCATTCAGACAAAAACATATTGAACTATTATTTTAAAAACTAAATTCTCTTATCATGAATGAACTTTCCCGTTATACAGGCCTTTCAAAGGGAAGACTGAAACTGGCATTTACCATTGCCCTTACGTTATTTTTGTCCTGTATATTAACAGCACGTGCTCAAACGCTGGTTTGGGAAGAGGATTTTAATGCCGCAACGGTTAATACTAATACCTGGACCTATGATTTTGGAGATGGCAGTGGCCGTGCAGCAGGACTTGGCTGGGGAAACTCTGAACTGGAGTACTATACCAGCAGAACCGAAAACGTGCGGATTGAGAACGGTAGCCTGGTAATTGAAGCTAAAAGAGAGGCTTTTGGTAACAGCGCCTTCACATCGGGCCGTATTAAAACGGAAGGAAGAATACATTTTAAATATGGCACTATTGAGGCACGTATTAAATTGCCCAATATGGCCAATGGCCTGTGGCCTGCCTTCTGGACCCTTGGAACGATCGGCGGAAGCTGGCCCTCCATTGGTGAAATTGATATCATGGAAGTGGGTTCTGCCGCAGCAATACAGGCGGGCCTGGTAAATAAGCGGGTTAGTTCCGCCGCTCATTGGAGTAATGCATCGGGAGGGCATGAGTTTAATACATCCTATAAAGATGCGGCGGTTGATTTATCCCTGGATTATCATTTGTATAAAATGGTTTGGACGAGCCAGGCCATTAAAATGTACATAGACAATGTTGAGTTTTATAGCTTTGATATAAGCGGCGCTGCTGCAGCAAACCTTAGTGAATTTCACAACCCGCATTTCCTGTTGCTCAATCTTGCTGTTGGGGGTGCCTATACAAATATTTTTGATCCGAATGCAATCACTGCCCCATTACCCGGGAAAATGTATGTTGATTACATCAAATTATATCAAAACCCGGGAGATGAATTAATAATAGGTACAACCAAAGCCATCACAGGAAATTTTGGTATTCTTACTGAAACTACCCCGGTATCAGATTCCCTCAACTATGGTAACACTGCTACCTTAAATTATTGGAATAACCTTACCAATATTACTAACCCGGCACCCGTTGCTTTTGAAGGGTCACATCTTTGGGCCGTACATGCCAATGCAGGCGACTGGTTTGGTATGGGCATTGTCAATAATTACGTAAACCTTCAAAATTTTTCGGCCGGTTCATTAAAATTTAATTTCAAATCAACCTACACGGGGCAATTTAAAATAGGCATTACCACCGGGCATGGCGAATCGTGGATCAATTTTCCGGCAGGAGCCACGCCTTATGGCCTGGTAAGGGATGGTAACTGGCACCAGGTTACGATACCACTGGCTGATTTTCAAAACCCGAATGCCGGAATGAACGTTGACCTGCTTACATTAAAAAGTGGATTTATGTTCGCTGGTGATCCTGCAGCATCAGCCGCAAATTTTTATTTTGACGATATTTATTTCTTTAAAACGCCAACCGTTACTGCCGCATCACCCCTTACAGCAGCTCCAACGCCACCCGTACGGATACCATCAGATGTTATATCGCTATTTAGCGGTGCCTATACAGATATTTCGGGAACGGATTGGTTTCCAAACTGGGGCCAATCAACCGTTGTATCCGATACAACAATCACAGGTAATACTACAAAAATATTTACCAACCTGAACTACCAGGGAGTCGCTTTTACACCTGCGATCAATGCTACCGGCATGAACAAACTGCATCTTGATATATGGACTGCCGACTGCACCGCGTTGGAGGTTTTCCTGATTAATCCCGGACCGGTTGAACAAAAAGTTACTTTAACACCTACACTGGCCGGCTGGAACAGTTTTGACATCAACCTGTCAGATTATACCACCATTGCGAAAAACAATATTTTTCAATTCAAGTTTGTAGGAACGCCATTTACAGGAACCAAAGTTTATCTTGATAATATCTATTTCTACAAAGTTACTGTTGCCAATGCTCCGGTAACAGCCGCCCCAACCCCGCCTGTAAGAGTTCCATCGGATGTAATATCGTTGTTCAGTGGAGCGTATACAGATGTGGCAGGAACAGACTGGTTTCCCAACTGGGGCCAATCAACTGTTGTATCTGATACAAGTATTACAGGTGATGCAACAAAGAAATATGTAAACTTCAATTACCAGGGTGTTCAGTTTGCTTCTGCAATCAATGCATCGGGAATGACCAAATTGCACCTCGATATCTGGACACCGGATGTGAGCACTTTTGATGTGTTTCCAATTGTTCCGGGTCAGCCGGAAGTGGCCAAATCACTTACGCCAACAGTAGCCGGCTGGAATAGTTATGATATTGACCTGGCTACGATCGGAACTTCACCGCTGAGTAATATCATTCAATTAAAGTTTGTGGGCACACCCGGCGGCGGTAAAGTGTACCTCGACAATATCTATTTCTATAAGCCACCAACCGTAATAACCAATGCCCCAATGACTGCGGCGCCTACGCCACCAGTTCGTGTTGCATCAGATGTAATATCATTGTTTAGCGGTGCATATACAGATGTAACAGGAACAGATTGGTTTCCGAACTGGGGACAGTCTACAGTAGTGACTGACACATCCATTACCGGGAATGCTACCAAAAAGTATGAAAACCTGAATTACCAGGGCGTGGTATTTACACCCAATATCAATGCGTCATCAATGACTCACCTGCACCTGGATGTATGGACATCCAACGTTACAGAGTTTGACGTTTTTATCATTAATCCCGGCCCGGTTGAAAAGCGGGTAATACTTACGCCCACTTTATTGGGCTGGAACAGTTATGATATTGAACTGAATGCCACCAATTTCCCCGGCATCAACTTTGGAAATGTGTTTCAATTTAAACTGGAAGGAAGGCCCGGCGGTGGCAAAGTATACCTGGATAATATTTATTTCTGGAAACCTGCCGGTACTATTGTTGGCATAGCCCCAACTGTAAACATCACTTCACCGGCCAATAATACACAGGCTTTCGCTCCGGCGAATATTACTATCAATGCAACTGCCGCAGATGCTGATGGTACAGTAACCAGTGTGGCATTTTATGAAGGCGCCAACCTGTTGGGTACCGACGTTACCAGCCCATATAGTTTTGACTGGAATAATGTAGCTGCAGGTAATTATTCAATTACGGCGAAGGTTACCGATAATGATGGCAATGTGGTTACATCCACTCCGGCCATCAATATTTCTGTGAAGCCGGTACCCTGCACCGGGGTAGCGGTAAGCGGAGATTATAGTTATGAAGTTTATACACAGGCCGGGCGAGTATATTTTACCTTTCATCCGCTGGCCCCGATAGCGGGCAGTAACCTGGCAATATTAAATTTGAAGGAAGGCGGCGGAGCGTTTACCGGGTATGGTATGACCGCTTCCGGTGCAGATTTCACCTTCAACAAGGCCATCGCCAATAATGTAAATACAACTTTCTATTTTACCTATAATACGCCTCCGGTCGGCGAAAGGAATTCCAGCGCTGACCCACATACATACTATGTGGGAACAGTTTGTGTTCCAGGAGCGCCAACGGTTTCCATTACCTCACCCGCTGAAGCAGCTAATTTTACAGCTCCGGCAACCATCACTATAAATGCTACAGCATCTGATGCGAACGGCACCGTAACCAAGGTTGAATTTTACAACGGGGCTACTCTTTTGGGAATGGATGATACCAGCCCTTATAGTTTTGACTGGACTAATGTTGCAGCAGGTAATTACGCCATCACCGCAAAAGCTACTGACAATAGTGCCCTTTCAACCATTTCAACCCCTGTGAATATTGTTGTAAATGCGCCGAATTTGAATGGATTTTGCGGAACGGCCGTAAGCGGTGATTATGAATACAAAGCCGAAACCAATAATGGCATTGTAACATTCAGGTTTCATCCGTTAACACCGATTACCGGATGTTTGTATGCAATATTAAATGTAACGGCTCCGGCAACCATCAATGCGAATATGATCCAGTCGGGTACTGATTTTATTTACAGCACGCCGATGACGAATGGTGTTATCACCAGTTTTTATTTTACATACAATACACCTCCGGGTGGCGAAAGAAATTCCAGTGCCAACAAACATAGTTATACAGTTGGAACAAACTGTATGGGTATTTCGGGAACAACCCCGCTTGTATCCATTACTTCGCCGGTTAATAATGCCAGCTTTACCGAACCTGCAACAGTTACCATAAATGCAACCGCCTCCGATAATGACGGAACAGTAAGTAAGGTTGAGTTTTTTAGCGGCGCTACTTTATTAGGCATGGATGACACCAGTCCCTACAGTTTCGACTGGACCAATGTAGCTGCGGGAAATTATACCGTGAGCGCCCGGGCAACAGATAACGACGGTTATACTACCATATCAAACCTGGTGGACATTGTTGTAAATATTAATAATTCAGGTGGTTTTTGCGGTACCCTTGCCAATGGCGACTACAGTTACAAAGCCGAAACCATCAACGGGAACGTTGTAATCACCTTTCATCCGGAGGCGCCCATTGCAGGCTGCACGGGTTCTTTAATCTATATAAGGGAGGGCCTGAATGGTGGTTATCCCGGATACCCGATGACGAAAATTGGTACCGATTTCAGGTTTACCAAAGCCATTGCTGCCGGTACACCCATCAGCATTTATTTTACTTACAACACGCCTCCTTCCGGTGAAAGAAACTCCAGTGCAACACCACATAGCTATACAGTGGGGGATGTTTGTCTTGGTGGAGCGCCAACAGTTTCTATCACCTCGCCTGCGCAGTCGGCCAGCTATTTAGAGCCGGCAAATGTTACAATTACTGCCACCGCATCTGATGCCAATGGTACAATAGCTAAAGTGGAGTTTTACAATGGCACTACTTTGTTGGGCATGGATGATACGGCCCCTTATAGTTTCGACTGGACCAATGTACCGGCAGGAGCTTATGTTTTAAGGGCCAAAGCCACCGATAACAGTGCGCTGTTAACCACTTCAGCACCGGTAAACATCACGGTAAATACGCCGAATACAAACGGTTATTGCGGAACAGCAGTTGGCGGAGATTATGAATACAGGGTTCAGACGATAGGAGGCAATGTTACATTTACCTTTCATCCATTGCCCCCCATTGCGGGCTGTAACCTGGCAATATTATACTTACAGGAAGGAGGCGGAGGTTACCCGGGTTATACTATGACAGCCTCCGGTACTGATTTTGTTTTTACGAAGCCCATTTCCAGTGGTACCGCCTTAAGCTTTTATTTTACTTATAATACACCACCTGCCGGTGAAAGAAATTCAAGTGCCAATCCTCACAGTTACACAGTAGGTGCGGTGTGCTTTACTCCGTTGCCGGTTAGCCTCCTGAATTTTGCTGCCACCAAACAGGCTGACGGAACTGTGGCGGTTACCTGGTCAACAGCATCCGAGCAAAACAATGATCGCTTCCTTGTTGAGAAAAGTACAGATGGCCGTTCATTTACAACTTTCACAACAGTGCCGGGAAGCAATAATTCGGCCATCAAAATTGATTATAAGGTAATTGATAAAAACCCGGTAAGTGGCCTGAATTATTATCGCTTAACACAGGTGGATAAGGATGGTAAATTAACTGTGTACGGTATTAAAACAGTCAATATCTCTAATGGAAATGCCCGGATCAGTTTATATCCGAACCCACTGAAGGGAACCCTGATCAATATTATATTACCGGCTCCCACAATAAGAAAAGCACAGGTTCAGCTATTCAACATTGCAGGTAAACTGGTTTATCGCGGATCGTTTACAACCCAGGGTGACCTGCTGCAGGTAAACCTGCCAGCTAAGCCTGCACCAGGGTTGTACCTGCTTAGGGTGGATGATAATGCACCTATAAAATTAGTAGTGAACTAAAGATGTGATTATCGGTGAAGCCATGCCATTAGATGCCAATACAAAGTAAGTGGTATCTAATGGCAAATATGGCCGCCGTGGAATTAGCGGAAATATTGTAGAACAGGAACCACAGAATGATGCTTTGCCGGCAACGATTAAATGTTTACACAATATAGGTATCGTAAAAATGTAGTAGCGGGATTGAAAAGAAACCTGCCCGTATTTTTTTGGAAGCACTCAATTCGGAATTGGAAATTAAAGCTGATCCGGAATTGAGCTGCGAAAACGCCTGTAGTAGTATTGAAGTAGTGTAAATACATTATTTATGAAGGGTTTACTCTTTATGATGTAGTGATGTGTGGGTTTGTTTTTCCGGTATAACCTGCCGTAAAACTATATTTACCATCCCGCTTTAAAGATCATTAAATATCCAAACTGATTGATGAATGCTTGCTATTAGCTGTTTATCAATAATATGAAATTCAATTAAATTTCTTTATTCATTTTTAAACAAACACGATGAAAAAATTTTCCTTACTGATTTTTGCCCTGTTGCTTTTTGTTATTCAAACAAATGCACAGCTACCAGTATTTACCGATGATTACGCCCCGGGCGTAACTTTTACCGCCTTTGGAGGCTCTGTCAATACGTTGTCGGTGGACAACACGCAGCAGCATTCGGGGACGGCTTCGTTGAAAATACCTGTAACAACAGGTTACACCGGCGGAGCATTGGTATCTGCTACCCCTACCAATTTATCGGCCTATAATGCGATCACGTTCTGGGCAAAAAATGACAATCCCGCTTTTCAACTCGATGGGGTAGGGTTTGGCAACAATGCTACCACTACAGTATTTGCCTGCGAGCGAAATGGCATTACGCTCAGTTCAACCTGGACAAAGTATTACATTCCCATTCCGGTGCCATCAAAATTGACTGCCGAAACAGGCCTTTTCCATTTTGCCGAAGGTTCTGGTAACGGCGCATACAATATCTGGATAGACGATATCCAATATGAGAATGTAGGTGGAGGGATCATCGGTACTCCCACAGCTTCTTTTGCCACAGAAACACAGAGCAAGGAAGTTGGCCAAACCTTTAATGCCACCGGTACTACTTCCACTTACCCGGTTAACGCGGTAGGGCAGCAAATGCAGACTGCAAGGGCATATTTTACCTGGACCAGCTCCAATACGTCCGTAGCTACATTTGATGCGTTTGGTACGGCAACAGCATTGGCTGCAGGATCAACAACCGTTACCGGTAAACTGGGATTGATTGATGCAGGCGGTGTGCTAACCGTAAATGTAACTGCGGTTACCGGCCCATCTGCAGCGGCACCAACTCCAAACAGGGCTGCAATTGATGTAAAATCTTTATTTAGTAACCAGTACACCAATATTGCCGTAGAAACCTGGTCTACCGGTTGGAGCAGTTGCTGTAATGTGTTAACTGATTTGCAGATAGCGGGCAATGATACCAAGAAATACCAGCTCAGTCATTTTGCCGGAGTGGAGTTTATTGGCGCCCCTGTAGATGGCTCTGCTTTCGACAATATCCATTTTGATGTATGGACTACAAGCGTTGCAAAACCATTCACTTTAAGATTGGTTGATTTTAACGGCGCACATTCAGAGGCGGATGTGACACGTACCCCAGCACAGAATACATGGGTGAGTTACGATATTCCGCTCAGTAGTTTTGCTGCACTGGCATCAAAAACAAAATTGTCGCAAATGCTTTTCCTGGTTGATGTCGGTACCTCTGGAACTTATTTTATTGACAACGTATATTTTTACAAAGCAGGCGTTGTAGTTCCTACAGATCCGGTAGTGGCAGCTCCCACACCTCCTGCGAGAAATGCAGCGGATGTAATATCACTGTTTAGTGGCGCCTATACAGATAGGACAGGTACAGACTGGTTCCCGAATTGGGGACAAACAACCGTGGTATCGGATGTAACCATTGCCGGCAATGCTACAAAGAAATATGTAAATTTAAATTACCAGGGCACTAATTTCACTCCTGCTATTAATGCTACCGGAATGCTGAAATTGCATGTGGATATATGGACACCCGATTGTACCGCATTTGAGTTTTTCCTGATCAACCCGGGACCTGTTGAGAAAGCAGTTACCCTTAATCCTACATTATCGGGATGGAACAGTTTTGATATTGACCTTACCCCGGGCAATTTCCCGGGTATCAACTTCGGGGATATTTTTCAATTCAAGTTTGTAGGTAACCCCAGCGGTACCAAGGTTTATCTTGACAATATATATTTCTGGAAAGGTGCTCCTTTGCCGGTTACCCTGTCTGATTTTACGGTTTCCAAACGTGGAAACAGCTCAGTGTTAAACTGGAAAACTTCATCTGAATTGAACAATAAGGGTTTTGCGGTAGAGCGAAGTGCCAATGGTGCAGACTGGGTACAGTTACAGTTTGTAAATTCAAATGGTAACAGCAATACCACTAAACAGTATTCAATTGTTGATAACAGCCCATTGCAGGGAACCAATTATTACCGGTTAAAACAAATAGACTTCGATGGTAAACTAACCTATTCTTCTACTGTTACGGTTAAGTTTTCGGGCACTGGTGTTGTTGGTTTTTCTTTCTATCCAAACCCGGCAAAAAATAAGATAACCGTATCACTTGAAACGATTGAGAGCAAAACCGCCAGTTTGCAGTTGATCAATACGGACGGTAAAGCGGTGAGAAATGTGGTGTTGAATAAACAACTTTCCAACACGAATGTATTAATGGATGTTTCAAACGTTTCAAAAGGCGTATATATCTTAATCTTAAGGGATGGCGACTTCGTCAAAACCAGTAAGGTGATCATTGACTAATCATGCATCAACCTAAATATTGCAAAAAAAGACTGCCGGAATGGTGGTCTTTTTTTGTTTATTATCAAATATCCTGACCCGTATTAGTAAACAAGTATTGCAAATTGTTGCGAAGGATCGGGAGTATGAATATAAAAATCACCCGGCCCATTTAAATATGTTACATGAAATTTGATTGTTAGCTACGCTTTTCAGTCAGCGCCAACACTTCTCCGTAACAGACTGCGCAGCCAATTTGAATTTACTATTTAACCACCCGGCATAAAGATGGCAAGGACAAACGGACCATATTGCTGGCTTTGTTTATATGGATGATGATATACAAACCCAACGCTAACAGGAAATGAGCTAACCATTAAACGGTTAGGTTCCTAGCAGGCGATCATTGCCGTTAGTTTCCTCAGTGGTTCGCTGGAATGAAATCAATACCGCAGAATGGCTGTCAATAAAAAGCCGGCTGCCCATCGCGGCAGGTTGATTATTATACCAATAAACAGGAATGTTTTTTTCATTTTGAAAAGTAATTAAATGAAAAAATCAAAGAATAATCGCCTGTAGTAGTATTGATGTAGTGTAATCTGCACTTAAATCCAACCATTTTGCTTCCTTGATGTAGTATTGATGTGGTTAAATACGCATAAAGTATGAATGGTAAACATACTTTTATCCTGCCACTATCAACTAATTTCTTCATTATTAAAAACTGATTGCTTTATGAAATTAAACTTCAAATTGTTGTGCCTGGGTATTTTATTCGGAACCTTTCTCCTGGTTACCATCCAGGGTTGCGAAAAAAGCCAGGGCGAATTGGGCACACCGGCTACTGCTTCTTTTACCGTAAGTCCTGTTGCAGGCAAAATAAACACTTTCGCTTTAAGCAGCAAATCTACCAATGCTTTCCGTTACCAGTGGAATATTGGAGATGGGTCTGCCACCAGGGCGGGCAAAGCTGAGGATACCGCCTACTTCCAAAAAAAGGGAACCTACTTAATTAAACTGCTGGCATACGGAAGGGGGGGATTTAGCACGGATTCCCAAACAGTGACTGTTACGGTGGATGATTTTTCGTCAACCCTAAATAATCCTACCTACAAATTATTAACTGCAAAAACATGGAAATTGGATCCCAATCCAACTGCCAATGCGGTAATTGTTGGAACGGAAGGAAACCCGGGTGAATATTACGGTGGTGGCCCATTGGCTGCCTGTCAAATAGACGATGCGTATTCATTTGGATTTTCGAACAATGTATTTAATGCCACCTATGCAGCCAACGGCTCTACTTTTAATGGGGGTAATGTTCAGCCTAATTATTCCTGTGCTGCCGATCGCTCTTTTGTTACGCCATTTACTTTTAGTACCACTGTTGACGGGGTGGGCATTGCAACCATTACACTTCCCGGTTTCACCCCGCCTACCCGGTTTATCGGAACCACGGATGTTTCATCCAATAATTACCGCATCATTTCTATCAGCGCAACCAATATGGTATTGCGGGCAGGTAAAAAAGACGAAACTGTTTTTCAATTCAAGTTTGTCGCTCCATAAGCTGGTTTCAATTCTCTCTTGATTTAAAAATAAAAAACTAAAACGAATGCATATGAAATTTCAATTGAAAATATGGCTGGTGTTCATGGGTATGGTTTTCTGCATAGCAGAAACATGGGCCCAAAATACAGTTGTTACAGGAACAATAACCAATAAGGCTACCGGGGCCGCATTAGAAGGTGCCTCCATATCCGTAAAAGGAACCAAAACGATCACCGTTTCCAATAAAGACGGCGGTTTTAGCATTAGCGTACCGGCCAATAACCGTACCCTGAGAGTAACCTTCGTTGGTATGGCCGACCAGGAAGTGTCGGCAAGCGGTTCCGGCCCGCTGAATATTATGATGGATGCAAAGGAAAATTCAATGAACGAGGTAATAGTAGTAGGGTATGGTACGCAAAGAAAGAGCAATATCACGGGTTCCATTTCCACAGTTAAAACAAAGGAACTGGTTCAAAGCCCGGTTGGAGATCTTAGTAATGCATTGACCGGCAGGGTGTCGGGCGTTATAACCAAACAAACTACCGGTGAACCCGGTAAGGATGGCGCCCAGATATTCATCAGGGGTAATGCCACATTTGGTGCAGGAACCATGGAACCTTTATTTGTCGTAGACGGGATTGTTCGTCAGTATCGTGATTTCTCACAGTTAGATGCCAATGAAATAGAATCAATCAACGTGTTGAAAGACGCTTCCTCGGCTGCCATCTTTGGTGTAAAAGGTGCAAATGGGGTTATCCTGGTTACTACCAAGCGTGGAAAGGCCGGGAAGATAGTTGCCAGTTATTCGTTCAATTACGGATTGAATAAAGTAACCCGTTTGCCGGATAACCTGGGTTCTTACGAGTATGGTGTTTTGTACAATGAAGCCAAATTGAATGACAATCCAAATGCCAGTCCCGAGTTTTCAAATGAGCGGTTGGAGTTGTTTAGAAACCAATCCAATCCGGATTTATATCCAAATACAGACTGGATGGGACTCGTGTTGGGCGGATCCGCAAAAAGAATGCAGCATAACCTTTCGTTTAATGGCGGAACTGATAAAGTGCGCTATTTTACTTCACTGGGTTACCTGGACGAAAAGGGATTGTACAGTTCACTTGGATATAAGCGGTATAATATCAGGACAAACCTCGATATCCAGATTACCAAAACAACAAAGTTCACAGCTGACATCTCAGGCCGTTTGGAGAACCGCAATGCGCC
>JANPIJ010000284.1:0-23068 GCA_031424955.1 Ferruginibacter sp.
CTGCAAGGGTTTAATCTGAATAGCCCGGGTAAAACCCGGGGGATGACATATTTCGTTTTCAACAATCCGCCGCGGCGGATTGAACAATTGGGCTTTATATTCAATCCGCCGCGGCGGATTGTTAAAACATTTTACACGTAACCATGGGTTTCACCCACGGCTATTCATATTCAATCCGCCGCGGCGGATTTTGTCTGCGTATTTAATTTGCGAATCTCACCAATTTCTAATACGTGTTTAATGGCATGAGTAATAATTTCTGAGTATTAGAAAAGGCAATTAAACAGGAATGAAGCGGACCATTTAGCCATCTACTACAATACCAGTTGGGTATATAACCGATCAAGAGTAACTGCGGCATCTGCACAAAAACCAGGATGAACTTTGGAGCATTGTACTACGGTACTTCGGGTGGCGGTAAGCCAGCGAAACCGGGATGCGATATCCAGCCTGCCAATGGGCCCTGCTCCTTCGCCGCCCTTACAGATCCGGTCAAAGGCCAACAGGTTTTCATGTACCTGGGCAATATCCAACTGGTCACAAAACGCCTGCAGCCGCTCCTGGTTTATTTCGAACTTCGTGGCTAAAAATTTTAATTTGGAACAATAGAGTATAACCCCCGTATTCAAAAATTCTTCCCGCTCTACCCTGGGCACAATGCGTATAACTGCATATTCAAATAAGTGATTTTGCTGCATGTTGCGCTTCGTTTAAAAAGATGTGAGAATGGGCAAAACGGGTTTCTAAAAAATGGATATATGCTTCCCTGTGATGTGTGACTGACTCAAACGGCGAATCCAATAACAACCATTCGTCCGGCACCAGGTTTACAATGGAACGGATACGCTCATTGGTTAGCAGTTGATGAAACATTGCATCCACTTTTTCCAGGTCAGTGGCAAGTGGCAACAAAACATGATCCTTCACCAGCACGAAGGGCCGCAAGGCCTGCTCTTGCCAGTTATGCCAGTTGTGGTGAAAATAAAGGCAGGCGCCATGGTCTATCAGCCACAGTTCCTTATGCCAGTACAGCATGTTGGTATTGCGTACCGTTCTGTCCATATTGGTAATGAGGCAATCCAGCCATACGATCTTTGAAGCCAGTAATGAATCAATTTCATTCACTGTTGGGTCGAATGTAATGGACCCTGACAGGTAATGCAACGCCAGGTTCAGCCCAACACTTGCTTTTAGCAGGTCCTGTATCTCCTCATCCGGCTCAGTTCTGCCAAAGGCATCATCCACGATGGCAAAAACGATCTCGGGTACCGGTAGGCCCAATGCACGGGCTATTTCACCACCAATTAATTCAGCTATCAGGGCTTTTACTCCCTGCCCTGCCCCACGAAATTTTAGTACATACAAAAAGCCGTCGTCTGCCTCTGCAATGGCGGGCAGTGAACCACCTTCCCGCAATGGGGTTACATACCTGATAATGTTGACGGTTCTTATCTGAAGCTGGTTATCATTCATTCGGGTTATATTAATTTGCCTGCATATTTGCAAAATCGGTTTACCCCCGACCTGGGGTTGAAAAGCCTGAAATTTACTTTAAATATTTAGAATTGATAATAGAAATTATTTTTTTTGAAATTATATACAGAACCGGCCATTTATCATACTGAGGTTTACTCCAATACAGCAAAAGTTTTGTGGCAGGAAATAGTGTCCCCGGCTATTCATCCCTAAAACTACCAAACGGCACGGATGTATTTCCATAAGAATGAACGATGAATACACAGGTAAATTAATTAAATGATTTAAAGTAAATGTAATCTTCATCCTGTACCTAAACAGGCGGAGAGTATTTATAAAATAAAATGATTGCTTAAGAGGCATTGATTTCCTAACTTAGTACTTCACCCATAAGTTCATATTGTATGAATCAAGACGAAAAGCTAGCCATCAACCAGGAGGATCCCTGGCTGGAGCCATATGTATATGATGTTATCAGCAGGTACGACCGATATAAAAATGCGCTTAAAGAAATAGAAGATGCCGAAGGAAACCTGCTCAATTTTGCCAGGGGACATTACTATTACGGCATTAATTTCAGCACCGAAAAAAATGGCTGGTATTACCGCGAATGGGCCCCCAATGCCGACCAGTTATACCTGACCGGGGATTTCAATGGCTGGGACAGAACTTCTCATAAATTGGAAAGAAATCATCGGGGAGACTGGGAATTGTTTCTCCCCTATGAAGCAAACAAAAATTCCTTTACACATGGCAGTAAAGTTAAAGTAACCATTCATGGTGCAAATGGAGTGATAGATAGAATACCGGCCTGGATCAGGAAAGTAATTCAGGATCCTGCCACACATGATTTTTCCGGGCAATTATGGTTTCCGGAAACCCCGTTTGAATGGACGGATAATCACTTTAACCTGGCAGTGAACAGCCAGCAGCCCATCATTTACGAATGCCATGTAGGCATGGCGCAGGAAGAGGAAAAAGTAGGATCGTACAGGGAATTTGCCGACAATATTTTACCCCGGATCAAGGAAGGTGGCTACAACGCCATCCAGTTGATGGCCATCATGGAACACCCCTACTATGGTTCATTCGGCTACCATGTTTCCAATTTCTTTTGCCCCTCCTCAAGGTTTGGCACACCCGAAGATTTGAAATACCTGGTTAATAAGGCACATGATATGAACATCACCGTTATCATGGATATCGTTCATTCGCATGCGGTAAAAAACCAGGCAGAAGGATTGAATGAATTTGATGGAAGCGACAGTCAATATTTTCATCCCGGTGGAAGAGGGTACCACGAAGGCTGGGATTCCAAATTATTTGATTATGGAAAATGGGAAGTAAAAAAATTCCTGTTATCCAATACATTGTACTGGCTGGAAGAATTTCACTTTGACGGGTATCGTTTCGACGGGGTTACTTCCATGTTATACTTTCATCATGGGTCTACTTCATTTGACCACTATGATAAATATTTTAAAGAAGGCGTGGATTGGGATGCAGTTACCTACCTGCAGTTAGCCAATGAAGTGATTCACCGGTTTAAGCAGGATAGTATTTCTATTGCAGAAGATGTAAGTGGAATACCGGGCCTGTGCAGAAGACCGGATGAAGGAGGAATAGGATTTGATTATCGCCTGGCGATGGGAATACCAGATTACTGGATTAAAATTTTAAAAGAAAAATCGGATGAAGACTGGAATATCTACGAGATGTGGGAGGTGTTAAATAACCGCCGCTACAAAGAGAAAACCATCGCTTACGCCGAATCGCACGACCAGGCGCTGGTGGGTGATAAAACAATCGCCTTCTGGCTGATGGATAAGGATATGTATTTTCACATGCAGGTGCAGGACCAGAACCTGGTTATTGACCGTGGCATTGCCCTGCACAAATTGATTCGCCTGTTTAGTATCAGCCTTGGCGGAGAGGGCTACCTTAATTTTATAGGAAATGAATTCGGGCATCCGGAATGGGTTGATTTTCCCAGATTGGGCAACAACTGGAGCCATCAGTATGCAAGAAGACAATGGTCGCTGGTAGATAATAAGGATTTAAAATACCAGTTTCTTTCCAATTGGGATAAAGCCATGATACAGGTCGTTAAAGAAAACGGCATATTGTCGGCAAATAATGCACGCCAGATGCACATGGATGCACACAACAAAGTGATCATCTACGAAAAACATTACCTGATCTTCCTGTTCAATTTTAGTCCCGGCAACTCCATTTTTGGCTACCAGTTTACGGTTCCTGAAAAAGGCACTTACCGGATTATCCTTAATTCGGATAAAAAGGAATTTGGTGGATTTGACAGGGTGGATGATACGATCGGATATCCTACAAATGAAGAACAGCGAATCAGTGTTTACCTTACCAACAGAACAGCACTGGTGATGAAGAAGAATTAGCATACAATTGATTCGCTGTCGGCTGGTGTAGTATTTTTAAACCGGGCTTAAGCATATATATTTAACGGTCTGTCTTGCTGAATACATCAGCAAGACAGGCCGTTGTCGTTTGGAGATCCAAAGAGGAAAGAACATGTGCGACCAATTTATTTACTAAAGATTGCTCAAGCGGCGAACAGTATAGTAGTCCTGCGCCAGGCAAAAAAATATTACTCCATCAGATTAGAATTGCTTTCCTACTGTTTATCTTTTACTTAAACATGTAATCCACTACAATGTCATTCACCAGCATTTTCTTACCTGCATAAGTTACTTTACCACCCGAAGGAACACAAACAATTACCGCAGCATTTTGCGGTGAGAGTTTTATTTGAGCAGCAGATGAAACATTACGGGCAATAAAACTTCCGGAGACCGTATTATACAGATCAACTTTTTTACCGGGCTCCGTTTTTATAATAATTGATTTACTGTTGGTAAAAGGATTATAATACAAATAAGACGGATAGGCTTTATCGTGGTAAAAATCCGTAGCCAATAGATTTAGTTGCAGTACGCCGACAACATTTGTTGCACGGATAATGCTACCGAAGATGCCTGCATGGCCGCTGCCATATACACTGAACTGGGATTCTTCCGGGTTTTTCCCCGGTACCCACAGCGGGCCATCTCCCTGGGCCACCGGGCCTTTTATATGTTCATACTGTTTATAAGAAGATTGACGGATCATGCCTTCATATCCAATAACACCCTTTGTAACTTCGGCCAGTTGCGGAATGGTTTCGTGATCATCGGGCATGTACTGCGGGTAAAAAAACCGGGCTGCATTGGCTGCATTCAACATCCATTTGCCCATAGCAATTGCATAAGATTGGTCGTACCGGACCAATGGTACCAGGGGCCATGCTGCATCATACGTATTCATCAAAAAGCCATACCCGCCATGGTCAACCGTACTGCCCACTATGCCTGATATATCAAACCCATTCCAGTTACCTACCAATACGCCCCAGCCTTCCCTGCAAATGGCAGTACCATCAAAACTCCAGGCCAACATTTTGTTCATATCGTAGTGCTTCCCCTGTTCTGCATTTATTCGGGCCGCCAGGTAGGCGCCAAAGGGCATCAATAATTCGTAGGTTGGGTTTACAGCCTGGGATTGCAAAGCATTTAACGCACTAATGGCCCCTGTTAAATAGCGTGGGTCACCAAATTTTTTATACGCCGCATATAACACCCACGCATGGCCTGCAGCAACATCCGGTTGGGCACAAATATTGTTTTTCATTGGTTTCATTTTGCCATAATCAAAATAAGACCAGTTATAATTGCCGTTTAAAATGGAATCTGCTTTATAAAATTTTTCAGCGATACTTTTTGCAATTTCAGAGAAGCCAGGCTCCTTAGGGTAAAGGTCATACACTGCATAAAACAAGAGATTTGGATATACATCGTACCACCAGTCACGCCCATAACCGCCACCTAACAACGCTACTTCCGGGCAGGTATTATTCATCATAATATCCCAACCGGTTTCTTTATTAAAATAATTTTTCAGCATACCCACATAGTTGAGATTTTGCTGATTGGTTTTATCAATACCTACCAGTTTGGCACCCAATACTGAACCCACTGTTGCAAGGGCTTCATGAAACATTCCTTTGTTGTTGGTACCCTGGCGTACATCACCCACTGCGGTATACAAGCCCACTACTGTTTGAGGGAAATTCTTTTTGCTGCTATCCAGCCATACCATTGGCCAGAATTTCCCTTTGGCATTAAAATCATACACCGTTCGATCAAACTGGTGTGCCAGCTTTTTATAATCGATTATTTGCAGTGGTTTTGGGAGGAAAGGCATTTGGTCAACACGTGGAATATTTTGTTGCTTCACCTGGGCTGAAGCAGCTATTGTAAACAATATACAGGCGATCGTTATTTTGAAAATATTTTTCATTGTTGAATTTACATTATAGTGGAAAGAAGCTGTTTGAAAATTATTAATTTGTTTACCAGCTTTTTTTAAATATTGATTTGACCGGATTTTCTTTTATCCCGGAAGATTTTTATTGAACCGCCGACGGAGCTTAAAGCCGTCGACGGGTTGCTTTGGTTTTTAGTTTCGTATTTTTTTACACCATTACTTCCGACACTTTGCCCAGCACTTTCAAATCAATGGCCGGTTCTTCTTCCGGTGAAAGCGTTTTCCCTTGCGCAATGATATTTTTTGCTACCAATATAGAGCACAATTGTAACACGCCAATAATGACTACCGCATACCGCAAAGCGATTTCCGCCGATGCGTAACGTGCCATCAGCAGGAAGGTAGCAGCGCCCGAAAACCTGCCAACATACAATCCTGCTTCATGATTCAGGATATACGCAAACTCACTCCGCTTCTCGATTTTAGAAACAATGTCAATTACCTGGAATTGTATGGGGAAATAAGCAAGGTCCATCAACGGCTTTGCTATCAGCAATAATAAAATAAATATCACTACACCTGCCTGGCTGAATAAAACGCCATTGACCGCAGCCCCAATTGCAAAGAGCGCCAGGCCGGAGGCGAATATCTTTATTCTGTCGGATGGTTTGGAAATGCGTCCCAATACATACATGATGATGGCTGCAATGACCGCCCCTATTGAAGTAGCCGAACCCAGTGCGCCTTCATTCCCAAAAAATTTCAGTATTAACATGGCAGGGGCTGTTACTAAAAACCCCTGGGCCAGGCCTTTTAACGATGCTAAAGTTAACAGCTTATACCAGAGTGGATGGAACTTAAAAAAAACAAATTTCTTTTCACCGGGATTTTTAAACGTACCCCTGAAACAGACAATTGAAGCTAATACGGTTATTGCAAATACTACCGCAGTAATAATCAAATACGCTGTATGTTTTTGCGAATCGCTGATTTGTGAATCAATGAATAAACCAATGGTGATAGGTATGATTACAGAAATGACTGTATAAAAAAGTGTTTCCATTCCATAATAATAATTCCGGTTGTCATTGTTGGTAATGGACAATGCCAGGCAATCCCTGTTGGCCCAATAAAACCCAAAGCTTAAGCCCATGATCATTCCGGCGGAAGCGATACCCAATGTATCGAGCTCTTTCAACGACATCATTACAATCATGGATACACCACTGAGCATCATACCCGCAGAATATAGCTTCCGGATGTCGAAATGCTTTAATAGAAATCCGTTTAATAAAAAAGTAAGGGGTATCCCGGTGTAAATAGTCAATTGATAAATGACCACTTTGGTAATATCGCCATTTGTATTGCGCATAATATAAGCAGCTACAAAGGTGTCGATCACCGGTAAAACAAAAGCATATACCAGGTTGGTAAATATCAATATCCGGAAATTATGTGGCTGGCTTTTAAAATGATTGACTTCTATTTTTAGTTTATTAAGCATGGTGATATTTTAAAAGTGAGCAGATCTCGTTGATGGAAAACCGGGCGCCACAAACAAACTCATCGGAAGCTCCGTAATAAACAGTAATGGTATCGCCATCCGGGTGCACAATATGGCCGTTGGTAAATACTACGTTGCCAAAAAAACCACTAAGTTCATAAGCTGTGGAAGGCACCATAATAGGGTCTTCCGTTCGTGCAATAACTTTTGAAGGGTCTTCCAGGTCCATTAAAAAAGCGCCGAGGCAATATTGATGCTTATGGTTGGCACCATGATAAATTTCGAGCCAGCCCTTATCCGTTTTAATGGGCGCTGCCCCTGCTCCTATCCTTGCACTGTCCCAGGCTTCATTCCTGGGTTTGATAAGGCATTGGTGATTGCCCCAGTGTATGCCATCCGGCGATGAGGCCAGCCAGATATAATTGCCGCCAATATCCACACTGCTTGGCCGGTGCAATGCATAATACAGGCCATTGATCCTTTCTTCAAAAATGGCGCAATCCTTATTATGCGGGGGAAGCATCATGCCATGCGATTGAAAATTTTTCCAATCGGTGGTGGTACGTAAACCAACCCCCACGCCATTATCGGATACGGCTGTAAACGTGAGATAATATTTATTTTCAAGGAAACTTACCCTGCAATCTTCTATGCCGAAGGTTTGTAAAACCCCTTCCCCTACCAGTAACGGGTAGCCCTCCGGTTCGTAAAAACGAATACCATCATCACTGCAAAGCAGGCGCAGGTGCGACAGGGTTGTCAGGTAATCAACCCCTTTATAATTGATCACCCTTGCGTCCGTTGCTTTTAGTTCCGGATCATCTGTTGGTATCTCTATAATTTTGGTGTTGCCCTTTTCCGTTAGTATGGGGAATGAAAGGAGGTTTTCTTTTTGTTCGGGCCTTTCGGCCACTCTTACTATCAGCCAGATTTTACCCTGGTATTGAAACACACCCGGGTTCAGCAAACAGGTAATTTCAAGACCATCGCCGCTGGCCTTTAAATCAGCCGGTGATAAGATGGGATTTTCTGCAAAACGCTTTGCTATGTCTTTCATGCTATGATGCTTTAAGAATGGTGAATGGTGAATGGGCAATGGGCAATGGTGAATCAATGTCGTTTATTTAAGCTGTTGGTGGTTTTGCTCCTTAAAGATTTTATGTACAAGAGTGCGACGCCACTGAAGCTCAATAGCAATTCCAATGTTTGCCTAATAAAAAATCACCTTTATAAACCGGCAACAATTTCGCCAATGGCTGGTAATTTGCCAGGACTCTGTAGGATCAGGCCGCGGCCTGATCCTACAAGGCGATAATGCCTGGTTTGACCTGTATTATTAATATCCTGGATTCTGTGTCAGCGTTCCTGCAGATGCATCAATTTCTCCCTGTGGTATCGGGTACAGCATGTGTTTGTCCTGGAAGTTTTTTCCATGGGCTGTCAATACCGCCTTTGCCATTCCCCATCTTTTTAAGTCTAGCATTCGCTGTGATTCAAAACCAAGTTCCACCCTACGCTCGGACACCAGCCATCCCTTAACGGTAGCTTTGTCGGTGGATGCTACCCTGTCTGGCAAAGTGCCTGCGGGTGGTGTGGTACCAGCGGCAGATACACTATTTCGGGCCCTGGCTCTTACCTGGTTAATGATGGCAACTGCGCCGGTAAAATTTCCTGTTTCATTGTATGCCTCTGCTTTCCAGAGCAGTACATCCGCCATACGCATATATACTTTGTTGGAAGCAGCATCATCATTTCCCTTATTGGCTCCATTTAAAGTACCCAGCAACTTATTTACATTTTTATTGGCAACATCTACTGTATAGTATTTTCTGGGGTCATCGGGTTCAAATGCATTCAAAAAACTGGTGCTCGGTGCAAAAAAGCCCCAATCCAACGGCGCACAAATTCCATTTCCTTTTCTCGGTGTTTGGTTGGTTTGATGATCATAAGAAAATATCACCTCGTTATCTGTAAATTCACTGGCCGTACTAAAACTGCTAAAGTAATTCGCATTCAAACTATAGAAGCCAATTGACTCCAGTTCAGATACCAGGGTAATTACTTCCGGCCATTTTTCGGTATACAAAGCAGCCTTTGCCTGCAGGGCTATTACAGCACCTTTACTCACTCTCCATTTTTCTGCAGTGGAGCTGTATTTGGTGTTTGGCAGTAAAGCCTTTGCCAAAACGAGGTCTGCCTTTAACTTATCCCACACCAGGGTTTTGTTGGCCCGTACCGCCACATCAAATGCTTCCTGGTAGGTTTTTACAGGGGCTACAATTAAAGGCACATCTCCAAAATTGGTAACCAGTGAAAAATAATAGAAAGACCTTAAAAAATAGGCCTCCCCCAGCAATTGATTTTTCCGTGCTGTACTGATACCAGTGATGGTTTCCAGGTCGGCCTTGGTTAAAAAAACAATGGCAAGGTTAATCCTTTTGATTCCCTCATAATCGTACTTCCATAAACCATTTGGCCCCCCATTGGTAGAAGTAAAAGTAAAGTTGTTGATCTCGTCCATCCATGGCTGGTCACCATCTGCATTCCATTTCTTTTCCATATCATCAGAAGCGATGTCCTGCAGGATATAATCATTCTGAAACACAAGGCCCCCACCCCAATCCCAGTTGGCCAATATGTTCAGCCTGTTTGAAAGCATTTCGTAAGATGAACTAACTGCAGTTTCAACCGTATTCAATGTGGGTGCGGCATTCACCTGTTCCAGGGTTAATAAACCGATGGCGTCTGTAGTGAGTTGTTTTTTGCAACCCGCTAAAAAAGCAAAGGCGATGATGAGCCCTGTTATTGATATTTTTTTCATAATTAATATTTTTTAGAATCCGATAGCTATCGGATGGTTACTTACAATTTAATTTTTGCGCCTACGATAAATGCCTTTGATTGAGGATAAGTTCCTTTGTCGATCAATGAGGTTGATTCCGGGTCAAGTCCTGTATAATCCGAACTGGTAAACAGGTTTTGGCCCGAAGCAAAAAGGCGGAGATTTTTTAAACCCGTCCTGCCTGTATTGAATGTGTACCCGATCTCAACATTTTTCAATCTCAGGTAAGAAGCATCTTCAACAAAAACGCTGGAAACATTGCCGCCACCGTTATTGTTAAAAGTTGCCCGTGGTGTGGTATTGCTGGTGCCTTCACCATGCCAGCTATCCAATACCGATACCATGGAGTTGAAAGGACGGGTATCGTAATTCAATATTTGTTTCAGATCGTTGTACCGATCCACCCCCTGCACACCCTGCAACAGGAATGAAAAATCAAACGCCTGGTATGAAGCGGAAAAAGAAAAACCATAGGTTGTTTTCGGAATGGGATTACCAATGAAGGCCCTGTCATTCGCATTGATCTGGCCATCGCTATCCAGGTCTTTGAACCTGATATCGCCGGGTTGTGTACCATTGGAATTGGTAAACAGATGCTTGGAAACCTCACCGGCATTTTGATAAATACCATCAAACTGGTAACCAAAGTAGGAACTGATAGGTTGCCCTACTTCTGTCTTTGTGTGTGTGCCGTCATCAATGATGCTCTTTACAAAAGTTTGCAGTTTATTTACCCTGTTGGTAAGCGTTGCGATGTTGGCATTTACACTGTATTTAAATGCATGGTCGTTGTTTTGATAATTGATACCAAACTCGAATCCTTTATTGCTGACCTCTCCGGCATTTACAAAAGTTTTTTCTATCACACCAACGGAAACTGCCGGCAGACCTACTGCGAGCAAAATATCATTGGTGTTTTTTATGAAGTAATCGGCTGAGAAGGAAAGCTTATTTTTTGCCACACTTAAATCAAATCCATAGTTGGTTTGTGTGGTTGTTTCCCATTTGATATCCGGGTTGCCATAACGAATGGTATTAACTACACCCCCCACTTTTGTAACAACCGTTTCATAGGCATGGTCAGGTATTTCCTGGTTGCCTGATTTGCCCCAGCTTGCCCTTAATCTTAAGTTAGATATCCAGTCGACATTCTGCATGAATTCTTCCTGCGAAATTCTCCAGCCTGCAGATACGGAAGGAAAGTATCCCCATTGATTATTGGGCCCAAAGCGGGAGGAAGCATCTGCCCTGATAGTGGCTGTTGCAAAATATTTATTTGCATACCCATAGGTTCCTGATGCGAAAAAGGAAAGTAAGTTCCAGTTACTTGCCGAGCCGCCATTGTAGAGGTTATTTGTACTGCCATAATCAAGGTAACGGAACGGGTTGGTGCTGTTATCATAATTTTGCCTGCTGCCACCAATCCCGGATGACTTACTGGTTATGTACTCCGTTCCCAGCAAGGCATTGACACTATGTTTCCCATTAAGGGTTTTCAGGTAGTTCAGCGTATTACTGAAAGTGAAGGTCATCTCTTCTCCCCTGTTCTCATCCAGGTTATTGGGTCTGTTATTTCTTCCCTGGCCGGGAAAAAGTTCACTGGGATCATTGTCGCTATCATCGCCAAAATTTTGTGCAAATTTTTTGTTGTGGGTAAACCTGATATCTACCCCCATATTGGTTCTGAACCTTAACGCCTTATCCCGTAAAAAAGCATATTCGCCGTATACGTTTCCAAACGTCTGGTAGGTATTTCTTTTATCATCTGTAAAATGTACGATCGCAATCGGGTTGGACGCAAACTCATAATTTCTGCTCCATCCTCCATTGCTATTATTATTCAAATAAAATGGCAGATCAGTATATGGATTTTCCGCGGTCCATGTGGGATCAGTTTGGCTTTTGAACACCGATAAAACCGAAGGACGTAATAAAGCATGGCGTATAACACCTGGCGCATCACCGCTGGATGACAATTTATCCTGTTTGGAATAACTGATCTGCAGGTTGGTTCCTAACTTTAACCGGTCAGTAATATCAGCATTGATATTTGTTCTGAAATTGAAACGCTTGTATTGATCATGGTCCTCCACTACAATACCATCCTGTCCAAAATAACCCGCCGAAATCAGGTACTGCAATTTGTCTGAACCGCCACTTGCTGAAACCTGTAAACTCTGGGATTTGCCGGTGTTAAACAATTCATTTAACCAGTCGGTATTGGCAAGGTCAGTTCTGCTTCTGTCTGCTTTGTACGGACTGATTGCAGTGGGGGAATTTCCCGCTGTGTTGTGCCAGGCCATATCCTTTACCGTTAGGTACTGATCCGCATTCAGCATTTTAGGAAGATTGGTAGCAGTATAAAAACCGGAGAAATAATCTATATCAATACTTGTTTTTCCTTTCTGCCCGCTGTTAGTTGTAATTACCACCACACCTCCCGCAGCCCGGGAACCGTAAATAGCTGTAGCGGCAGCATCTTTTAGCACGGTCATTGATTTTACATCTGTTACATTGAGGAAAGAAATATCACGGGTTGGAACACCATCCAGTATATACAGCACTTCATTATTTCCGAGTGTACCTTCTCCCCTGATGCGTATTTTGATGCCATCACCGGGAGCGCCGGTATTGGCTGCAACAAACACACCGGCTACCTGTCCCTGCAGGGCCTGGGCCACATCTGATATCCTTGTTTTGGAAAGATCCTTCATATCAACCGTAGAAACAGCACCGGTTATTGATGCCTTCTTCTGGCTGCTATAACCCACTACTACTACATCATTCATGGTATTCACTTCGGGATCCAAATTTATTTGTAACTCGGTTCTGCCGGAAACGGGAAATTCCTGCATCTTAAATCCCACATAACTTACTTCCAGCACTGCATTATCCGGTGCTGTGAGGGAAAAATTTCCATTGGGATCTGTGGTGGTTGTTTTAGCAGTGTTCTTTACACGAAGGGTAACACCAACTAACGGTTCACCCAGGGCGGATTGTACTTTTCCGGATATTTTGATATCCTTCGGTGTGTCCTGTGCCGTTACTGAAAAATGTATCAGCGTAAATACAATAAAGCAACAACTGAGTTGTAAGACGGGGAATAATTTTTTAGGAATGGAACGAATGATTTTCGTAAGATTTTTTTTCATAATTGCAACGTTTTAAAATTTAATAAATTCAAATGCCCGGGTCCTGATAAGATTGGAGGGATATTTTTTGGCAGTTATTGGTTACTCATAACATCTATTACACCTGCGCATAGCTGCTTTTGTTGGATAACCTTGTTTTGGATTTTATTTTTTCATATTTGGTTTGATCGTTTTAATGGTTAACAAATTATTTGGCTATGATTTCCGGGAAGGTGACCTGCCCCGGTTGTTCAATTTATTTTGCTGTCATTTTTTTATAGTCGGGATCCATTTCGGGGGTACGCAAACCTGCTACTTCATCCGCCATCAGTATAAAAACATTCCAGCACAATCCCCTGGTGGATGGCCACCAACTATCTGTGGTGGTCCATTTTGTAGGTGTAAATTCTTTACTGAAGGGCCATTTTGGATTCAGGTAAATCTCTGCCCACACCCTGTTTTCCATCAATGGAATTGCTTTCTTCCAGCCATGTTTTAGTCCAACTACATATGCACAATACTCTGCCCTGAACCAACTTCCTCCATTGTAATAAAACCCGTCGCTTTTACCGTTGCTATAATTTTCTTCACCAAATTTTTCAAAGGGCTGGTAATCGCCGCTGAGATAAGCAAATCCTTTTGCATCCTTTGTTAACCGTACGCAGATAGGAGCAGTAGTGCCATATTCAGGATGAGGCGAATGGGCTGATTTGTTCAGCACGGGTATTTGGTCCAGGTGATTTTTCACCATTTCATTGGTGAGTATTGGCCGGTTAAATAACCATAAGGAAAAGAATTCAGGCTCCAGGTCAGTGAGGGTAATGATATCAGGGAAGTTGCGGTCGAACAGTACATGCTTTCTTTTAACGTCATAAAAATTGCGGTATTCTTTTTCGGCTTTTTGGATATAGGTTTCGGAAATATCAAAACCCAGTTCTTTAATGGTTCTTAAGGCAATGGCCAGCATACCCTGGTTTACCCCCAGCCGGTCTGTTTTGGGTTTGAAATCAACAATATCAACCTGGCTCAAAGAAAAATGGGCCCTGCATTTTCCATCCCGGTCGGCATCAAATTCATTTAATACATAGTCCACCGCTTTTTTAATTTTTTCCTGCGGAAGTGTAACACCAAACCGGCGCTTGTTCATCATTGCCCATATCAGCCATTCGATGGTTGCTTCATTGTCCTTTGCTTCCACTGAACCCATCATCGGCGTGATAATAGTGCCGATCCCTCCCTGGGGCGTTTGGGTTTTGCCCCATTGGTTCCAAATAGAAAGGTTCAGGTTTTTATTATAAGATGCAACCGTAGAAAAGTAAGAATCCCTGTTGTACATATCCGGTGCATAATTCATATTGGGCACGTTAAAAGGAGTAAAATCCTTTGTATCGGTGATCCAGGTAAGCATATTGAAATTGGCATATAACATCTTTTCTATCAGCGATCCCTTAAAGCCTTTTCCTTCGGCTAACCGTGACTGAGCCGAGATCATAAATTGCTGGTGCGATTTCCAGGCTTCTACAAATACGTAGGTAGTTTTCTCCACTTTTTCTCCCAGCGGAAGCAGGTTATAAGGTTCGGGTTGCGGCTGGTGTTCTGCAAATTGCAGGTCCCTTATATGAAGCTTACATTCCTTTCCTGATTGCGAACCGATGAACATGGACACACTATCATTTTCAATATAGGGCACCAGTATACTACCTTTAAAAAGCGTCCACTCATTTTCTGCCGCAGGAAAATTATCGATGTACTTTACACCATTCTCCAGTTCAATTGTTTTTTGCCCGTTTTTTATCCTGAATAGTTTTAGCGCCAGGGGCGTATTCCCCTTGCACCAGAATGAAATGGTATAGATGCGTTGATCCTTAAATGGTGTTATAAATTCTATTCCGGCCCTGCTTCCCGGATGGCCTGTAATTGAAATAATTTCATCCGTTTTCGACACTTCCGCATTCCCTTCCGCATGATAAGCAGCAGGCATTTTTAATATGGATTGGCTGCCTGCATCCAGGTTGTACAATTCTCCGAAAGTTTGCCTGATGTAATGATTATTTTGTGCCCTTTCTGATAATCCAGAAACGGAAAACAGGTTAGGGTCAGCCAACCTGCGCATCCCCACAAAGCCGCCGCCCTGGCCGCTAAACCGGCGACGGGTATTCCTGGTATATTGATTTTTATAACCTGCATCCGTTAAAAAGCCGACAACGGTATTACCTGGTGTAATAAATCCGGCTGCGGGAAACATTTCATGTACCAGCCCACCGGGAAAATTGTCGTATTCGAAACTTACATAGCGCTGTGGTTTTTCGGCGGGCCTTGCTGTTTGTTGTAATATATAATACATACCCGGCATCGAAGGCTGAAACAACTCAATCGTCTTTTTAATAATATTTGAATTCACTACTTCGTAGGTAACCGCAACAGACAAATTGGCATCAAATGCTTTTACATAAGATTCTCTTTTCAATGTGATGCGCAGATCATTACCGGTCCATTGGCTGCCCTTCCAATGATCAAATTTTGCGACGGTCGTTAAATCAAGATTAGATAGCTGAAGGGAGAATTCTTCTGTATTGGTAACCACCAGGTGGTGGTTATTGTATATATCAACATGGTAACCCGATTGTTCGTCGCCGGCAATTTTCAGCGAAAGTTGCAGACCGAAACCGAAAGCATGATTGAAAAAAGCAAACAGGCAAAGTAAACAAAACAGGAGCCCCGTTTTACATCGTAACATATGCAGCAATTGAATGCCAAAGCTATCTTTTACGCCGGGGGACTTTGTACACTATGCTTACATTTTACTATACTATGATTACAATTGGAGTGATCAAAACCAGTTTTTACAGTTAAAACAGAAATGGAGTACCGATGAGGAGAAAGCACAAATAAAAAAATAGCTGGAAAGAATTTCTGATTATGACAAACAAAGCCTCCTGTAAAATTGGTATTTTAAGCCAGGTTGAATTTATTCATGTGGCGGTAAGCCATATATCATTTTTATTGGAATAATTTTTTAGTGTTCTCCTGGCGCTTGTTAAGACAGATATTTTTCTTGGGTAAAAGACATCATCATTAATAAAAAAGAGGAAGTCCTTAAAGAACGCCATTCAATTTTATAGCGCAGGAATTCAGGCATTTAGGTAGAAGTAAATATTCAGTTGTTCCTGGCTGCTCCACCCTGTAGTTTTTACTGCATGTCAAATTAGGTAATAATACCATCTAAGCTTCGCCTTTGTAGGAAAGAAGCCCCTTCTCCCTGTATTCATTAGGTGCACAATTAAACCGCTTTTTAAATTCCCTGAAAAAATAGGATTGGTTATTGAACCCCGTGCGATAGAAAATCTCCGTAACATTTAAACTGGTAGAAGAAAGGAGATGAGCAGCCTGCTTCAGCCGGATATGTTTTATAAATTCACCCGGTGTCATCCCGGTCATGGTTTTTAATTTGCGGTATAATTGCATCTTGCTCATGCTGAAGGTCTTTTCAAGCATTACGGCATTAAATTCTGTTTCGCTGATGTTCTCATCAATTACCTGCACCAGTTTGGTGAGGAAGTCTTTATCACTGGTTGCCAGGTCAGATTCTACGAGCATATCAGCCACCTCGTCGTTTTTAAAAAGGTCCAGTAACTTCTGCCGGTATTCAAGCAATTTACGCACCCTTAGTTTAAGATGTGTTGTATGAAAAGGTTTTGCTATGTATGCGTCTGCTCCTACTTCATACCCTTCCATGTGATGGTCTTCGCTTCCACGGGCCGATAAAATAATAAAAGGCACCTGGCAGGTTGCCGGCGCATTCTTCATTTTATTACACAACTCAAGTCCGTTCATATTGGGCATCATCACATCGCAGATAACAAGGTCCGGAACAATTCTTTCAATCAGTTCTACTGCCTTTCTTCCATCGCCGGCTTCATATACAATATATTCATCTTTCAAAATATCCTTTAATAAAAAACGGAGATCAGGATCATCTTCCACGATGAGGATATTTTTGCGTTTGATGCCCTGCAGATTTTCTATGATAGCCTGTTTGTTATTTTCTACCGCAGATACCGCATTAACCGGTTCAGTATAAGCGGTGATCGTCTGGTATAAATAAGAGGGCTTGTCGCTGAGCGAATGCGTGCCATCTGCGGGCATCCCTTCCTGGTGGTCCGTAACCAGGGGAAGGAAAACCCTGAAAGTAATCCGGTCATTTTCACTGCTTGCATTGATCCTGCCATTTAGCAATGTAACCATTTGCCTGGTAAATGCGAGGCCGATACCCGTTCCAAACTTTTCACTGTCCGCAGAATTTGGGCATACCACATAAAACTTATCAAATAACTGGTCCAGTTTTCCTTCAGGTAACCGGGTACCTGAATTCACGATTGTTATTTCCAACTCTTTGGTAACCCTGTTTTCGGATGCAGCAAAAATGACCTGCTCATTTTTTTCGGAATGCTTGAACGCATTTGACAAAAGGTTGAATATGATTTTTTCCAGCTTATCCTTATCCACCCAACCAATCATATCCGGGGAAATATTTAACTCATACTCCATTTTATTTTGTTCGCTTAATGGGATAAAAGCTTCGGCAAGATTTTGCAACAGCTCCGAAATATTCAGGTAACTAAACTGGTTCTTAAAAAAGCCTGCTTCCACTTTCCTGAATTCAAGCAACTGGTGTACCAGGTAGGTAAGCCGCGATGCCTGCTGATGGATGAGTGATAGAAAATAGGGCTTCTCTTTTTGTTCTTTGGGTGATATTGTTTTATCTAAAAATCTTTCCGCACTCCCCATTATCAATGTTAACGGTGTTTGCAGTTCGTGTGCGATATTGGTAAAGAAGCCCAGGCGGTTTTGGTGGATGGCTTCTTCCTTTTCACGCAACAGGTGTTCCACTTGCAACTGGTGCTTTATCGCCTGTTTATTTTTACGGTACCGGTATAAAATGTAGACCAGTACAGAAATGATAGCCGCATACACGAGCAATGCATAAGAGGAAAGCCAGGGATATTGATTCACTCCCAGGTTTAATAAACGCATTTCCGGTGTCCAGATACCTTCTCCATTACTCCATTTAATTTTCAATGTATAATTGCCCGGCAAAATATTGCTATACGCTATTTTGCCATTGGTGCCTGCAAAGTGCCAGGCCTTATCGTAGTTCTCTAAATAATACGCATATTCGCATTTCTCCCCATTTAAAAAACTGAGCGCTTTGATGTCGAGTTCAAAAAAATTCTCTTTTCTGCTAATTGAAAAATCAAGCGGTTTGTTACCGGAAGGGTCTAATACGATCAATCCATTTTCTTCAATGGTTTTACCGCCGACTGCGATATTGGATAAAAGCAGGTTAGGCTGCCAGCCTGATTTACGGATGTTTTGCGGAAAAAAATGATTGAACCCATAAGTACCCCCAAAAAATAAATTACCAGCCAGGTCCTTCCATACAGCGCCATCGCAAAACTCATTGCTTTGTAATCCGTCCAACTGTTGATAATACGATACTTTCAAGTCTGCCTGGTTTACTTTTGCAAGTCCCTTATTGGTACTTACCCAGATATAACCTGCGCTGTCTTCCTCAATGGCGTGGATGGTATTGTTGGGTAATCCATTTGCTGTGGTGAGTTTTTGAAACAGCGGCGTCTCCTTTGAACCATCCGCATCGTTGATCCAGTTGAGGCCATAACTGGTGCCGATCCAGATCCTCTTGCGGCTATCCTTGAAAAGAGATAACACGTCATTGTTGGAAAGGCTCCCTTCGTAAGTTAGCGCCTTAAAAGTTTTAAATACAAGGGTAGTTTTATCGAGGAGACTAAGCCCCCCATAGCGGCAGCCGATCCACAGATGATTTTCATCTCCATCCGCAAGGGCGTAAATGATATCGTTTGCCGGACCGGTATTGCTGTTATTAAAAGTAAACCGTTCCAGGAAAGTAAGGGAAAGACTGCCTGTTTTATCCCGGTCAATTTTAAGGTGTATCAAACCATAGCCACTGGTACCCAGCCACAGTGAATTGTCTGCATCCTGCTTGATAGCATATACAGAACCGAATTCAGGATAGGCGCCATGCCCCTTAATATCTGCCCACTTATTAAATCTTTTATTTTGCAAATCATACACGCCAATTCCTTTTCCATCCGTACCAATATAGATCAATCCATCGCTTCCCTTTTTTAAAACATATACCGAATTATTATCCAGTTCTGCAGGCGCTAAAAAATATTGCTTGTGATATGCAGCAATTGTATCTGACCAAAAGTTTTGAATATTAATGATGCCGCTGCCTTTGGTTCCGACCCACAGGTTGCCATTGGCTTCACAAAATGCCCTCACCGATTTATTGTATGGCATTCCATTATCAGACGTAGTAATGGTACCAAAAGATTTTGTTTTAGGATATATCTTTATGATACCGTTTCCATCTGTACCATACCATAAAATATCTTCGCTTCCAAGCGCCCAGGAAGTAACACGGATATCCTGCATCTGCTGCGTTTCCTGTTGAAGAAAGGGAGAAGGCTGAAAGTTATTATCATACACGCCATATCCCTTGGTAGTCCATGCAAGCAGGTAATTGTCTTTATAAAAAATAAGTGCAGCCAGTGTATGCTTCATTTGCATTACCTGCTTTTGAATAAATGTACTGCCGGGAATGGAGAATAACCTGTCATCCGCAGTAGTAAAAAATACCTGGTGGTTCAAATTAAAAAAGTTGGCGATGGGCCTTTCCTCCTGGTAGGTTTTCAACCTTTTAAACTCGTGGTCGTTGCCCGAATAAACATCCAGTTGCCCGTTTGCATTTAATAACCATAACCTGTTGGCTTCATCAAAAGCAAGTTTGCTGATGTTTGCATTTTGCTTTGGTAAATCACATATCCGGAAGGTATCGGCTTTGGCATCATACCAGTTGAGTCCCAACTTTTGATTCAGGCAGTATACGCTGCCGGCGGTATCTACGGCAAGCGCATACTCCTGTTCGCTTACCCTGCCCCGTTGGTATTGGTTATAGAAATAGTTGTAAAATTTACCCGTGCGTTTTTCATATCTTGATATCCCGCCGATGGTAGTAACCCAGATATTTCCCCGTTTGTCTTCGGTTACCTGCTGGATAACATTGCTACCAATGCTTTTAAACCCCATAGCTATCGGGTCATTTTCCTTACTATAATTGAACACATGGAAAATATTGCCGTCATACATATTGAGACCATCCCAGGTTGCCACCCACAACAAATTACCGGCATCTTTAAAAATGTGATTGATCGAACTGTTGGAAAGCCCATTCCTGTTGTCATAGTGCTGTAGAAAAAAAGGATCCGCTGGGTCAGCTATCGCCGGCATCCGAAGGCAGGTAAAATAAAGAATAATGTAAAAAAGGCGAAAAATCCTTCTCATTATCATTAAGTTGGTTAAAAACGAATACAAAAAAAATGAAGCAATCAATTATTTATTTCACTCTAATACAATGTATCTTTCACCTGCATAAGTTACTAATTTGATTAAAGTAAAATTACTGTGTAAAGATAGCCTTTTGCCAGATGGTGGTGCTATCTGTTTTACAACTCCCGCGCTTATGGTTTCCGGCCGGAAGATACCAGAGATTGTATCGGTTTTGAATTGAAGAAGCAATCACTGCTACGCTCACTGCAGCAATAGTTACAGATGTCAGCGCATGCCCTAAGCAACCTGGTAACGCCCCCTGAAGCCACGAAAGAAAATAATGAACGGATGATTAAAAAAATACATACCAGTCATTATGCCGAAAGAAACTGAAACCAATGATACTGGCCGGAACAATAAATATTTTTTATGAAAACACGTATAAAAATCATAAAAAAAATGATAACAGTCATATTTTAATTAGCTTGTTTTAGTGAACATTTGCATAATCAAAAAACAAAAAACAATCCATTTTTTAATTTAATATTTATTTTTTATGAAGCACGAAAGTAAACTTCCATTTTATGAATCTTCTTCCGTTAAATCAGAGTTGGAGTCCTGGGTAAGCAGTATAGCTAACCAATGCAAGGCAAAAAATGTTCATTGGTGCGATGGATCTAAGGAGGAGTATGATAATCTATGCGAATTATTGGTAAAGAAAGGAACTTTTATAAAATTGAACGCCGAAAAGCGTCCAAATAGTTTTGCCTGTTTTTCTGACCCAAGTGATGTAGCAAGGGTAGAAGATAAAACCTTTATCAATAGCAGAAGGAAAGAAGATGCCGGCCCCACCAACAACTGGATGGAACCAAAAGCAATGAAGCAGATATTAAACGGGTTGATGGACGGAGCCATGACTGGCAGAACATTATATGTAATCCCTTTTTGTATGGGACCAATTGGCTCCCCGTTTTCCAGGTACGGTGTTCAGTTAACTGACTCCGAGTATGTTGTGGTGAACATGTATATCATGACACGTATGGGTGAAAATATTTATCCTTACCTGCAGGTAAATCAATATGTAAAATGTATTCATACCGTAGGTGCACCAATCAATCCGGCAATTCCGGATTCCAAATGGCCTAATAACCCAACTACAAAATACATTTCCCATTTTCCTGAAGAAAGGTTAGTGATTTCCTATGGCAGTGGTTATGGTGGAAATGCATTGATGGGTAAAAAATGTTTTGCGCTTCGCATTGCTTCTGTAATGGGAAGAGAAGAAGGATGGCTGGCAGAACACATGTTAATTTTAGGTGTTGAATCGCCTCAAAAAGAAAAAACATATATCGCTGCTGCCTTTCCGAGCGCCTGCGGAAAAACCAATTTTGCCATGATGATTCCTGCTAAAGGGGTTGATGACTGGAAAGTGACCACTGTGGGTGATGACATCGCCTGGATTCATAAAGCGGGTGATGGTGAATTATATGCCATCAATCCGGAAGCCGGCTATTTTGGAGTTGCCCCTGGTACTAACTACCATACCAACCCGAATGCGATGGAAAGTATTAAAGCAAATACCATCTTTACCAACGTAGCTATTACACCGGATGGTGATGTATGGTGGGAAGGAATGACCAAAGAAATGCCGGAAGGATTGATTGACTGGCATGGCCAGCCTTATGATCCAACAAGTGGCGTACCGGCAGCACATGCCAACAGCAGGTTTACAGCGCCAACTTACCAAAACCCGGCCATTGACAGCGAGTGGGATAACCCTAAAGGTGTTCATATTGCAGCATTTGTATTTGGCGGAAGAAGAAGTACTGCAGTACCACTGGTTTGCCAGTCATTTAACTGGAACTTTGGTGTATACACCGCCGCTACCATGGGTAGTGAAACCACCGCTGCAGCTTTTGGCGAAGTAGGTAAAGTAAGACGTGATCCATTTGCTATGTTACCTTTTATGGGATATAATATTGGAGATTACGTAAATCATTGGTTACAATTTGGCCGCGACTTACCAAACGCTCCACGTATATTCAGTGTAAACTGGTTTAGAAAAGATGAAAATGGTAAATTCCTGTGGCCGGGCTTTGGTGAAAACATGCGTGTATTAAAATGGATCGTTCAAAGGGTTCGTGGTGGTGCAAGTGCAGTTGAATCTCCTATTGGCTGGATGCCACGTTATGAGGACATGGACTGGACCGGTATTGAGAATTTCACAAAAGAAGATTTTGCGAAAATCATGACGATTGACCGGGAACCATGGAAACAGGAGTTAATGGGTCACGAAGAATTATTTGCCAGGTTTTACGACAAGCTTCCTAAAGAATTCTTCTTTATGAGAGAGTTATTATTAAGTTCTTTATGGCGCTCACCAGAGCATTGGGCTTTGGCACC
>JANPIJ010000285.1:0-4247 GCA_031424955.1 Ferruginibacter sp.
CTGATGTATTACAATAAAATAATAACGGAAAGAATATTTTCAAACTTAGATTTAGACCTGAATTGCAAAAAAATAAAACAACTTTATGACCAATGCCTGGATATAGGTGCATTGGCCGCTTAAAATATTACCGAACTATTGCTAAATAAAAGAGTATAAAAATAGTGCTGATCGTTTTTATTTGCCGGATGGCTTTTGACATGTGATCTTCCACCGTATTGATGGAGATGGATAGGTGAGAAGCAATTTCCTTGTAAGACAAACCTTGTATGCGGCTAAGTATAAATACTTTTTTACGAACCGGTGGTAGTGACCGGGTTACCCTTTCAAAATAGTTGGCTGTTTCAAAACGGGTATCAGGCGCTATCGTTAGCGAAAGATCGGGGACTTCGTTTAAGGGGAGTGTTCTGCTTCTTTGAATGGAATTTTGCCGGATGAAATCAATGAAACAGGTACGTGCAATGTTAAAAAGCTGCGTATCAAAAGAAAAACTACCGGAAATGGTATGCCTGAAATTCCACAATTTTATAAAAACAATTTGCACTAATTCAATGGATGCCTCTTCAGATTTTGTTTTTTTGAAAAAATACCGGTACATTTTTACATGATAAAGATTGTAAACTATTGTAAAATCTTTTTCAGTTCCGTTTTGTATAGTAGAATTTAAATCCATTTTTTATTATTCACACCTAATCAGGAATCTTAATTTCCTGCAAATTGAATTACCTGTATTAATGGATAGTTAAGCAATAGTTAAGAAATTTGCATGAGGATGGATTTATTTTATTTGGATAAACGGTATCATCCGGTCAGTGGGGCTGGATAATTGGTTGCCTCCCGGATCCTCCCTAAAAAAAGAGCAACTTTGCACCGGCTTTTAACAGACGCCTTCATTTATGGTAAAGAGAATAATCAAACACCAGCTGGATAAGCTTCATTTTTGGCAGGGGGTAATTTACACAGGTTTTCCATTATTTCTTTAACTTACCAGGCTTTTACAGGAATATCGACCGGCTGTTGGCCTTGAATGGGGTAAAAGCTTTTCCTGACTTAAACTGAAATGACGCGTTTTGTTTTTTTGACTGCTTTTCTGTTGCTGGTGCAATCTGATAAAAAAGCAGGCGAAATCAGGTTGAAGGCTTCTTCAGAAACACTAAAAGAAGCTGTAGTCATTCTGCAATCAGAATAACAGCGCATTACGTAATTCAAAATTTTCAGTTATTGTGAATAGCATTAAAAAAATAAACATACTACTTGTTCTTCTATTGCCGGCCGTTTTGTTTGCCCAAACAAAATTTTATGTTTCCCCCAAGGGCAATGATGCCAATAGAGGAACACATATCAAACCATTTGCGTCCGTTGGAAAGGCAATTGCAGCAGTGCGTAAAACATCGGGGCCGGTAGTAATATATCTTTTAAAGGGAACTTATTATTTAAAGAAGCCGGTAATTTTCACATCCGAAGATTCCCGGAAAGAAAACGAACCACTCTCCATAACAGGTTTTAAAAACCAGGAAGTCATCATTAGCGGGGGAGTTGCTTTAAATCTGAAATGGGAAAAGTATAAAAACGGAACCTGGAAGGCCATTGTAAAACCTGATCTCATTTTTGATGAATTATTTGTCAATGGCCAATTGCAACGGATGGCCCGTTACCCCAACTTCGACACTACTGCACGCTTTCTCGGAGGTACAGCGGCTGATGCTGTCAGCAAAGAAAGAGCCGCCCGGTGGAAAACGCCTGCAGGTGGTTATGTGCATGCGTTGCATCGTTCTGAATGGGGCGATTTTCATTATCTCATCACGGGGAAAAATGACCAAAACGAACTGTTGCTGGAAGGCGGTTGGCAAAACAATCGCCGCATGGGAATGCATGATAAACATCGTTTTGTTGAAAATATTTATGAGGAACTGGATACTGCAAGTGAGTGGTTTTATGATAAGAAAACAAAAACCTTATACTATTATCCTCCCCGGGGGCTCGATATAACAACCGCAAAATTTGAAACTCCGCAGGTCGCTCATTTGTTTGAATTTAAAGGCACCGAAAAAAATCCGGTAAGCAATGTCAAAATAGAAGGTTTAAAGCTTACACAAACACTGCGAACGTTTATGCAGAACAAAGAGCCATTGCTTCGCAGCGACTGGACCATTTACCGTGGGGCCGCTGTGTTGTACGAAGGCGCTGTAAATTGTTCGCTTAAAAATTGCACGCTTACAAACCTTGGTGGCAACGCTGTTTTCTTCAATAATTTCAACCGAAAGAATGAAGTATCAGGATGCTTGGTTTCAAAGATCGGTGCCAGCGCTATATGTTTCGTTGGTGATCCCAATGCCGTTCGTTCACCAAGTTTCGAATATCATCAATTCGTTCCATTGGAACAAATTGACCGCACTCCCGGTCCAAAAACAAATAATTACCCGGCAGCATGTAAAGTGTATGATAACCTGATGTTTGATTTAGGCATGGTTGAAAAACAGTCGGCCGGTGTAGAAATCTCCATGTGCAAGGGTATTACCGTTAGTCATAACAGCATTTACGATGTTCCCCGTGCAGGCATCAATGTAAGTGAAGGAACCTGGGGCGGCCATGTCATAGAGTACAATGACGTATTCAATACGGTAAAGGAAAGTGGTGATCACGGATCGTTTAATTCGTGGGGGCGTGACCGATACTGGCACCCTGATAAAAAGGTACTCGATTCGATAGTTGAGAACCATTACGATCATACCATGCTGGATGTGGTGAAACCAATTATTCTACGTAATAACCGTATGCGTTGCGATCATGGCTGGGATATCGATCTGGATGATGGCTCCAGTAATTATATTATTTACAACAACCTTTGTTTGAACGGGGGAATAAAACTCCGTGAAGGTGTAAACCGTGTTGTTGAAAACAATATTATGATCAATAATACATTTCATCCGCATGTATGGTTTCGCAACAGCAATGATGTGTTCAGGCATAATGTTGTTTCATCTTCGTATATGCCAATCCGCATTCCTGTTTGGGGAAAAGAAACGGATTACAATATCTTTCCTGATTCAGCATCGCTTAAAGCTGCATGGAGCAGGGGAACGGATAAACATTCGGTGTGTGGTTACCTGGATTTTGTGGATCCAACGAATGGGGATTTTCGCTTGAAAAATGGATCCATTGCATTTACTGCAGGATTTAAGAATTTTGCAATGGATAGCTTTGGCGTTCTTTCTCCGCGGTTGAAGCTATTGGCGAAAAAACCACTATTGCCTTCCCTGATTGCGCTTGACAAGATAGAAGGAAACCCGGTGATTGATTTTATGGGAGCCAAAATAAAAAACCTGGTTACGGCTGGTGAACGTTCAGCAACAGGGATGAATGATACAACAGGGGTGTTGGTTGTGGAAGTGACACCAGGTTCTGCTGCTGCTAAATTTTTGCAGGCAAATGATGTAATTGTATTATTCAACAATAAAAAGGTGAATAAACTAAGAGACTTGCTTGAAGCACGAATGTCGGTGATAGGATCAAATGCGGAAGTATTGATCTTTCGTAACCAGAAAGAGATAAAGAAACATGTTGAATTAAATGGAGAGAAATAAATTATTAATAACCATTATTGTCCCATAGCTTCAATCCCTTTATGGTTAAAGGGTCGAACTCCCCTCTCCTTGGGGGAGGGGTTGGGGGTAAGGTCGCACCAGGCAAGTATTTGAAAGCTTTAATCGGACAATAATTATTAAAAACAACTATCAAAAATTTTATGACAAGATTTCGTTTCATGGGAATGCTGTTCTGCATCTGTATGATCAGGTTCTCGTATGCACAAACAAAAGCTCCTTCCCCCTTTGGCCCGGTTCCAAATAAAAATCAACTGCGGTGGCAGGAGATGGAGTATTATGCATTTGTTCATTTTTCCTTGAACACCTGGACCGATCAGTCATGGGGATTTGGTAATGAAGATGTAAAATTATTCAATCCAGGAAAATTAGATTGCCGCCAGTGGGCACGCATTTGCAAACAGGCAGGGATGAAAGGAGTTATCATAACAGCAAAGCACCATTGTGGTTTTTCCCTGTGGCCTTCAAAGTACACGGAGTACTCCGTAAAAAATGCTCCATGGAAGAATGCCCGCCTGAACGACTCAGTCGTCCGCCTGAATGACGAAGTCGGGCAGGGGCAGGGAAAAGGGGATGTGGTTCGGGAGATGGCGGAAGCGTGCAAGGAATACGGTTTGAAATTAGGTATCTATTTATCGCCCTGGG